>JBAVUV010000276.1:0-9809 GCA_049696955.1 Candidatus Sulfotelmatobacter sp.
AGAAAACCGGCGCGCCCATCATCTACTTCGGCACCGATAGCTCCACGCTGCTTCCCGCGATGAATGAAACCGGAGCGGATGTGATCGGCCTCGACTGGCGCATCCCGCTCGACAAAGGCTGGAGCGATCTCAACCACCGCTGCGCCGTGCAAGGCAATCTGGATCCCGTGCTGCTCTTCGCAGAGTGGAAGGAATTGAAATCGCGAGCCGAGAATATTCTCCAGCTCGCCGCCGGACGCCCCGGCCACATCTTCAATCTCGGCCACGGCATTCTGCCCGAGACTCCAGTCGAAAACGTAAAGAATCTCGCTCGCTTCGTGCAGGAATATTCGGCGCCTGGAATATCTGTCCTGTAAACGAGACTGTAGCGCTAAAGCGTAAGCGTGCAGTACCGTGGAAGAGCGGCGCTTCAGCGCCGCGTAAATGTTCAGGATTATTCTGGGCTTTAGCCCTGCGGCTGTCCTCGCAGGGGACCGCATAAAGCTAGATCGCATTCATGACTCGCATTGCAATCATCGGCGGCGGCATCTCCGGACTGGCCGCTGCCTTCACGCTCGAAGAACACCGAAGACCAGGCGCCGTTGATTACACCCTCTACGAATCCTCTCCAACTCTCGGCGGCGTCCTGCGCACCGAGCACGTCGATGGCTGCATCGTCGAAGCCGGGCCCGATTCCTTCCTCACCGAAAAGCCCTGGGCCGCCAACCTCTGTCGCACTCTCGGCCTCGGAGATCAACTCATTGGCTCGAACGATGCTGACCGCAAAACCTACATCCTCGTCCGCGGCCGTCTCATCCCCATGCCCGACGGGCTCATGTTCATGGTGCCAACAAAAATCCTTCCCACCGCGTTCTCGCCACTTTTTTCCTGGAGCACCAAGCTGCGCATGGCGCAGGAATTATTCCATGCTCCGCGTCCCGCCGCGTCCGACGAAAGCGTAGCCTCTTTCGTCGAGCGTCACTACGGATCAGAAATGGTCGACCGCCTTGCCGGCCCGCTGCTCTCCGGCGTCTACGGCGGAGAAGCCGCCAGCCTCAGCCTTCGCGCCGTACTTCCCCGCTTCGCCGAGATGGAGCGCACCCACGGCAGCCTTGGCCGCGCCATGCTCGCCGCCAGAAAAAACATGCCGCACTCGGGTAACAAACCCGCTCCTCCGCTCTTTACCTCCCTCAAGAACGGAATGCAGCAGCTCATCGAAACCATCGTCCCACACCTCAATCAGAATTCGTTGCTCGCCAACGCTCCGGTGGAATCCATTCAATGCGAGTCCGAAGGCTGGACCGTTTCTGCAGCATCGAAATCTGCGCGCTTCGACGCCGTCATTCTCGCCGTGCCCGCGGGCGTCGCAGCAAAGTTACTCTCCGCGTGCAGCGCCGAACTCTCCGCCGAACTCGCCGCGATCACCTACAGCTCTTCCATCACCGTAGGCCTCGCTTACGATCGTGAGGTTCGCCAATCCCTCCCACCTGGTTTCGGATTTCTCGTCCCCCGCAGTGAAGGTAAACGTCTGCTGGCCGCAACTTTCGTTCACAACAAATTCCCGCATCGCGCCCCCGCCGATCGCGCCCTACTGCGCTGCTTCTTCGCCGGATCAAGCGCCGAAAATATCTGGCAGCTTTCCGACGACGCCATCGCCACCATCGCCCGCACCGAATTGCAGCAGATCCTCGGCCTTCGCGCCGCGTCCCTTTTTTCACGCGTATACAAATGGAAATCCGCGATGGCGCAATACGGCGTCGGCCATCTCGACCGCCTCGACCGTATCGAGCGCCTCCGCCAGCAATTGCCCGGACTCGCGCTCGCCGGAAATGCCTACTGCGGCATCGGCGTGCCGGATTGCGTTCGCTCCGGCCAGGACGCTGCGACGCAAGTCACGAGCATCGAGTAAGCAGCTTTGCGACGAAGTTGGCCTGCGCGTCTAGCCCCAGGAAAATGCAAATCAAGGCCTTCCAGCATTCGGGCCTTCGTTGCGAATTCGATAAATAAGGTATCCCACCACGGCAATATTAATAATGAGCACCAAGCACTTGATCGCACTCGGATGGCGGTAGATCTCGTAAACCTCGACCGGGATCAGAGAAGTCGTAATGATCACGCTGAACCACTCTCCCCAACGTTTCACCAGCCAGAGCCCGATTCCCTCAGTCAGAAATAATCCCGCGTAAATAAAGCTGACAACTCCGAGACCCTTTATCTTATTCGGAGTAAGATCGGCGACCTTCTGCAGCGCCTTGCCAACGTAGTGGTTGCCCGGATCCAGCCCGAACATCGTGACCAGATGTTCCGCCACGCCGGCCACATCCCGGTGCACAAGATGAAGGGCGCTCATGCCAACCGCGATCAGCAGCACCGCCTTCAGCAGCTTAAACAATGCAATCAGCCGGATCAGCATATTGTCAGCGGATTTCATGGGATCGAACCATAACTCATGATCTATAACTCATTGAGGTCTCGCATTTACCCAATCTATGCCGGAACATCCGCTTTTCTCATTTCCTCCCTCCGCACCTTCGCCACCATCAGCTTGATCTCGTCATAAGTAATCTCCGGCGGCAAAATATCCTTCAGCGGCTTCAGCCGGTCCATCCCGATTTTTGCGCACGCTGCCTCGATCACCGATTGCTTCTCCCTGCTCACCCACCCTGGCTGAAACTGCACCTGCCCCGTTTCCAGCAAATTCGCGACCGCACTCACGATAGTCGATATCTGCCGCCCACGAATCTGCGCAATCTCTTCCAAAGATCGTCCTTCACTCAGCAGCCGCAAAGTCTCATCCCCCGGCTTGGCCGACCGCTCAGATCCCGCTGCCCGCTCGCCCTTGCGAAATTTGTCCAACGCGTCGAGAATGTCCTGCCCGTAAACCTCTGCCTTGCGCTCGCCAATTCCAGGAATCTCCCGAAGCTCTGCCAAAACCTTCGGCTGCAGCCGGCAAATTTCTTCCAGCGAAGAATCGTGCAGCACAATGTAGGCTGGAACGCCGTTCTCCTTGGCCATCGCCCGCCGCCACTCCCGCAGATACTCGCGCAATTCCTCCGCCTCGGAACCCGCAACCGGAGCCGCAACCGCCTGCAGCGGCAACCGTTTCCTGGCAACAATCTTTCTCGCAGCCGCTGGTTTCACCAGCCACTCAGCCACGCTCCCGCACACATCGCAGGCGTTACAACCCTCCCACTTCGGAGTCTCACCAAAATGCGTACAAATCTGCCGATGCCGGCACTTCTTCGACTCCACAAACTCCCGAATAATCCGATACCGCTCCCACGCGCGATTCCGCTCCTCCGCATCCGTAATCTGATTGGCAAAAAATCCCAGCAGCCCGGCATCTTTTTTCTGCCACAACAAAACGCAGTCCGCGCTCGCGCCGTCGCGCCCCGCCCGTCCCGCCTCCTGGTAATACTGCTCAATCGATTTCGGCAGCGACAAGTGAATCACCGCCCGCACCGCCGCCTTGTTAATCCCCAATCCAAATGCGATCGTCCCCACCAAAACGCGAACTTCATCTGACATCCATCGTTCCTGGCTCTTCCGCCGCTCATCGCCTCCCATCTTTCCGTGGTATCCCACCGCGGCAATATCGCGATCCGCCAGAAAATCCACCGTTTCCTCCACGCGATTGATCGTCGGTGAATAAACAATCACGTTGCTACCCGCGTAGCTCTGCAGCGCCGTCACCAGCATTTCCATCTGCTCCAGCCCTTCGCACTCCCGCACCAGATACCGCAGGTTCGACCGGTAAAAGCTGGCAATATATTTGTCCGGTTCGCGCAACTGCAGTTGCGCCAGAATGTCATGCCGCACATGCCGCGTCGCACTCGCCGTAAACGCCGCAATCGGACGATCCGGAAACTTCGTGCGCAGCTTATTCAACTGCCGGTACTCCGGACGAAACTCATGCCCCCACTCCGAAATGCAATGCGCCTCATCGATGGCAAAAAAAGTTACCGGCACCTGCTGCATCCAGCCCATCGTGTCGCCGCGCGCAATCCGCTCCGGCGATATATACAACAGCCGGTAAGCCCCTTCGCGCGCCCTGGACATCACCGCTTTCTGCTCTGCATCATTCATCATGCTGTTCAACACCGCCGCCGGAATCCCCATCTGCGCCAGTTGCGTCGCCTGATCCTGCATCAACGCGATCAGCGGAGAAATCACCACCGCCGTTCCGCCCGAAACCACCGCCGGCAACTGGTAACACAGCGACTTGCCCCCGCCCGTGGGCATCACCACGCAAGTGTCGCGTCCCGCCAGCAGACTGCGCACAATGCGCTCCTGCAGCGGACGAAACGCGCTGTAGCCCCAATAACGTTTCAGCGGCGTAAGTAGATCGGCTTCCATCGTGAATAATCCACAGTATAGCGGGGCGAAGGTAAGGAGAAGAAAATTCGACACCGTTCGGAGAATGATTTGTCCAGATCAGGAACAAATGTTTTTTTGAGGAACGTCCGGACTCAAGCTATTTCGTCATGTTCGCATTATGTTTCTTCAGCGCTCGCAGCAGACAGCACAACCAACAAAAAAACTTTCTTCACCAACTCGACCTCCAGCTTTCTAGTAACACGCTGATTAAGTACTACCCTGTGCTCCTCTGTGTCCCCCGTGTTAAAGCTTTTTCCTTCCCATACCCCACCCCCGGATAAACCCTGGCGAACCCCGCCCAGGCCCCTGCAATCACCAAAAAACACAACACACTTCCCTCCGGCCCAACCCTTCCACCCGTAAGCCATGCCGGCCCATGAAACGACGACTTCAGCAAATGCCCGGGGAAAAGCGTCCCGCTATCCGGCACCGAATAGAAAAATGTCTCCCCCCAATCCCACGCTGCATGAAATCCCACCGCAAACCACAAGTTCCCCGTGCGCCGCAAAGTCAAACAAAAGAAAAACCCAATCTCAGCCGCCGCCAGCAAACCTGGCCACTGCTCTCCGCCATTTCTCATATGGATCAGTCCAAACATGCACGACAGCAGCACAGCCGCCGGCCAGAAACCCATGGCCCGGGTTAAAGTAAACTGCGAATACCCGCGCAACAAGAACTCTTCAAAGAATCCCACCAGCAAAAAAAACACCGCCCAGAAAAAAGCGAACCGCACAATGCGCGCCCCGTGCATCGCCAAATGTCCCAGATCAAAAACTCGCAAGCCATACATCAGAGCCATCAAAAAAGTGACGCTTGCGAATCCCCACCCCGTCCCCACCCAAAATAATTTTCCAAATGCCGCACGCCCCGGCAGCCCGTATCCGCTCCACGCCCGCCGCTCAACCCTTGCCAGCAGCAACGCCGGAGCCACGGCCGCGCACAACAGCCCAAACTCCTCCAGCATCATCGACCACAGCCCGCTCGCCCCCAGTTCGACCGACCCCGCCCAACGGAGAACGAAATATTGCAACACGTAAAACATCGCCACGTAGAATGCGAATCCCCACCCCGCCCGCAGTCCCTCGGGACCCCAAAAAACAGTCCGCACATACGACGGCTGCACCGCAAAATCCGGAGCCTCTACGCTCGGACTCATCCTTTCTAAGCCGGACCCGTCGCCTCGGGAAATCTCCACCTCGTCTCTACTTTCACTCTTCATCAGCAAGTCCCAGCGTCCACAACCTTCGTGCAACTTCGTGTCCTTAGTGGTTAATGCTCCTTCTTCTCTCGCGACCGCATAAGTTTCCGCAAACCGCCCCGCTCATGGTAAAACACTTCGGCCCACCCTTATGGCCGGATTCTTCACCCGCCAACGCATCGGCCGCCCCCAGTTTCTCGCCGGAGCTTTGCTCCTTCTTTTTCTGGCGCAAGCAACTTGGCTGGTCCACTCGGAGCTGCGCACATCCGAATCCCGCGGCCTCAGTGCCTCCGAGCAAGTTCGCATCGCTGCCGGTTGGCGACAAATTCACGGCGGCCCAATTGCCGGCGCCCCATTTCCAGATGCCCAATTCCCAGATGCCGCAGCCGCTCTTCCCATAGAAATTTCCCGAGACGATGCCGGCTTCGATACCGAGCACTCCCCGCTCATCTCCCTGGTAACCGCCGCTCCCCTGCTCGCCTGGCCGCGCACCCTGCTCTCCGCCGAATCTCGCTGGCGCTGGCTTCCTCGCATTCCATTCCTCGCCTTCGGAGTCTTTCTCGGCGCTTCGCTGTGGTACGTCGCCCGACGCCTCTGCGGCAACACTGGAGGATTTCTCGCCCTTACCCTCTACTGTTTTTCTCCCGCAATCCTTCAAGCCACCGCAGTCTGGCACGCCGAACCTGAAATCCTTGCCGCCTGGGGATCCTTCGGATCCATCTTCACCGCCATCGCCGTCGCCCACACACTCTACGCGCCGCGCGAAGTCGTTCTCTGGAACTGGCGCCGCATCCTCTTGCTCGGCATCTCCCTCGCCATCTCCGTTGGATCGCAATTCTCCATGATCGTCGTCGTCCCGCTCGCCCTCGCATTCCTGCTCTATCTCGCTCCCATTCGCCGCGCCTCCGCCGTCATCATCTGGACCACCTCATGTCTCGTAGCAGTCGTCATATTGTTCTCCACATATTTCTTTCACGCTCATACCTTCCTCGAAGCCATGCAGCACGCCTCTTTCTGGGGAGCCACCTGGCGAAGCTTCATCGTGCTCGCCGTCTATGGCCAAGTCGCGCGGCAGCTTCTGCGCGCCTGTCCCGCCTTCGCGCTATTGATTCCAGCTGCCTTCGTAACCTATGCCGCCTGGCCGCGCACTCGCTATTTCGGCAATACCGCTCCACTGTTGGTCGCTGCACTCTTCATCGTCCTTGGTATAGCCCATCCCCACGTCGCCGGCGCCGGATTTCTCCTGGCATCGGTACCATTCCTCTTTATCTTTGTCTCCGGTGTGCTGGCCGATCTCATGGAGACTCCCTTCCGCGCCCTGGTTAACGCCACAGTCTGGGCCCTGGTCGGCGCCTACATCCTCTGGAGCCTCCTGGCCCTAACCCAAATCCCCCGCGGCTAACAAGACCTACCCCGTGTTCCCCTGTGCCCCCCGTGTTTAAGCCCTTAGACGTAAAACTCTCAACTCCCACAATTCTCTACAATAGCGCGCGCATCTTCCCCCGGTAATCCGCGATCTAACTCCGTAAGACTCCTAATATCAAGGAGCACGTCATGCCATTTCCGTTGGAGTATCATAAAGTCGTGAATCACTTCCTGCGACGCTTGATTCCCGCTTCGCTCGCATCTCTTGCCCTACTCCTGTTCCCGCTGTTTGCCGTCTCCAGCAGCCCGGCTCAAATCGGCGGCGTGTCTCCCGGCGCGATTCACTCACTCCCGGTCGCACCTCCAACCGCCGTGAGAGTGCCGCCTCCAACCGTGATGCTCGTCCCGCCCCCAACCGGCGCAGCACCCGCCCATGGCGCTTTTCCGCACTCAGCTTTCGCGCATCCCACGGGCATTCCTCGTCCGCCCCACTCCCCACACGATAACAACGGACATCCCGCTCACAATAACGCCAACAGCGTGGCCGTCTATCCCTATCTCTACCCCATCCCGTACGCCGCAGATGTCAGCGACCCCAACACTGCTGGCCCAGACGATGCCGAATATCAGGAAGGCCCAATCGCCGGCGATCCTCGCAACTACGGCGCTGACGCTGACGTACGGCCGTTGCCCGTGGACCCGGCTCAGTATGTTTCGGAGAAAAACAATCTTGCCGATCCCCCCGCACCCGATCCTGTCTCCGATCCACCGCAGCCTCCCACAACTCTCGTCTTCAAAGACGGCCATCAAATCCAGTTAAACAACTACGCCATCGTCAGCCAGACTCTTTACGACTTCACCCCCGGCCATCCTCGCAAAATCGCTCTTTCGGATCTCGATCTGCCGGCCACACAAAAACAGAACGACGATCGCGGTGTCGTTTTCGAACTGCCGCCATCTTCACAAACCAACTGACATGCGAATTCCCACTCTCAATCTTATGTCTATGTGGCGCGGGCGCCCTCGCCCGCGAAATGCAAAAAGCAAAATCGCACTCGTAGGAAATCCCGTTCCGTATCTGCTCCTGCTAGCCGCTCTCACGATCCCGCCGTACGCCACAGCTCAAAGAGCCGCATCCGCAGGACACGCATCCGCACCCAGCCACTCTCCGGCTCCCCACTTCAACTCGCCCCACGGCAATTTTGCTTTCGGACGTAACGGCCACCTATCAGGATTCCGCCGCTCTTCTGCCTATCCTTACGCTTCCGGCTACGCCTCTCTGCCATTCCCATTCTTCGGCGACTCCTTCGATCCCGACGACATTTATTCCACCGGATATCCCGTCGCCTCTCAGCCGCCTCCGTATTTGCTGCAAGCCCTGAGTCAAATGACCGGCCCCGCTGTCAATAACATAGGGCAAGCGATGGCTTCCCCAAACATCAACGAGTCTTCATCATCGCAACCGCTGATGATCGAACTCCAGAACGGCCACTATGTTCGCGTTAGCGCCACCGTGGCCAACGGCGATACCCTCGCGACCGGCCAGTCACCCAGCCGCGCCCGATCCCTTCAAACTCTTTCGTCGATGGACCCCGTACCGCAAGCCCAACCCTTGCCTCCCGCAGTTCTAATCTTTCGCGACGGCCACCGCGAAGAAGTCCGCGACTACACCATCGCCGACGGCATCCTCTACGCCCGCGGCGACTACTACACCGACGGATACTGGAACAAGAAAATCAATCTCGCCACTCTCAACCTCCCGGAAACAACGCAAGCGAACGCCGACCGCAGCGTAAAATTCGTTCTCCCCTCGTCACCGAATGAAGTAATCACCCGCCCATAAGCTCGTGCGGACCCCAGATTTTAATGTGGGGACAGCCGCCCCCGGCTGTCCACTCGAGCGAAGCTCGACAGGTTCTCCTTCGTGCCCCCTCGTGTCCTTAGTGGTTAAGAGCTTTTTCTAGTCCCGTGATATAATGTTGTTTCGCCAAAATCCTACTAACCGCCTGTAGATGCAACCGCTTAGGCGTCGCTATGGCGCTCGGTAGGATCGACAATCTTAACCCTAAAATCCAGGATCTAAGACCGAATTCATGCCAGACGATCAAAATCCCGAACTTCCCCTGACTCCGCCAACGCCGCCCGGCGGCGATGGCAGTCCCGGCGCTCTCCACATTCAGCCCGTCAACATTGAAGACGAGATGCGCAAGTCGTATCTCGATTACTCGATGTCGGTCATCATCGGCCGCGCGCTGCCCGATATTCGCGACGGACTCAAGCCCGTGCACCGCCGCATTCTCTACACCATGCAGCAGATGGGCCTCCAGCCCAATCGCGCCACCCGCAAGTGCGCCCGCATCGTCGGGGATGTCATGGGCAAATACCATCCCCACGGCAACCTCGCCGTGTATGACGCTCTCGTCCGCCTCGCGCAAACCTGGAGCCTGCGTTACCCATTAATTTTCGGTCAAGGAAATTTCGGCTCGGTCGATGGCGACCCTCCCGCAGCCGATCGTTACACCGAAGCAAAACTAGCTCCAGTATCCACTGCGCTGCTCGAAGATCTCGACAAAGAGACAGTCGACTTCCGCCCCAACTACGATGGCAGCGAAGTCGAGCCCGACGTTCTTCCCGCGCGCATTCCCAATTTATTAATCAATGGCTCCGACGGAATCGCCGTCGGCATGGCGACAAAAATTCCGCCGCACAACTTAACCGAGATCATCGACGCCACTATCACGCTCATCAACGACCCCAACGCCCAGCTCGCTGAAATTCTAAAGTTCGTTCAAGGACCAGACTTCCCCACCGCCGGCATCATTCACGGCCGCGCCGGAATCTTCGAAGCCTACCGCACCGGCCGCGGACGCTTCATGATGCGCGCCAAAGC
>JBAVUV010000277.1:0-5058 GCA_049696955.1 Candidatus Sulfotelmatobacter sp.
AGATAGCCCTTTATACGTTCAGCAGCACGGTAAGCGAGGTAAGCGACTTTACGGCGCCCACGCAAAAGCTGACGGCAGTATTCAACCAGATCAAGACCGAGCGAGGCAGCAACAATGGCCCAGCCGTGCTGAGCGGCCCGCTTGCGCCGAATGGACCCATCATTAATGGAATTCCGGTGGGCAGTCCCACCCAGCCAGTGTATACGCCCCCTAAGCAAAGTCGCGTGCTGAACGATGCCATTCTCGAAGCTGCCCTCGACCTGGGCAAACGCGATCGTAGCCGGCGCAAGATCATTTTTGTCATCAGCGACGGCCGGGAGTATGGCAGCCAGGCGAGTTATCGCGACGTTCTGAAATTATTGTTATCGAAGGAGATCCAGGTTAAAGCCGTGGCCGTCGGAAGCGCCGCGCTTCCGGTGTACGACAAGGTCGAACGGGTGCACCTTCCCCGGCAAGGTTACGACGACATTCTGCCGAAGTATGTCGCTGCCACCGGCGGTCTTCCAGTCTACCGCGAGCTTTCTCTGAGCGCGATTGAAGATACCTACGCCCAGGCGATGAGTGATGCCCGTAACCAGTACACCCTGGGCTACACGCCAGCCCGGCCGAAGACCCCCGTGACCTCTGCGTACCGCAACATCGAGGTGCTGGTCGATCGTCCACATTTGAAAATATACGCGAAAGACGGATACTATCCAGCGGTTGCAACGCGTTAGCAGATAGTCCCCGTGCTAATGGAGAGTTTTCGAACCGTCTCCATTGGATTACGGGCCGCACGATTCTAATCAACAATCAGGAAATCAACAGTCAACAATTGCAGCCGTATTTCCGATTCGGGGCTCCATTCTGCGAGGGGGTCACCTGAGTAACCTGCTTTCGATCCCTTGCGTGTGATATAAAAGCCCCGAGCCCCCAAAGGGATATTTTTGTGCGCGGAAGGGTGTGCCGTCCGCGCTTTTTGAGGAAAGCCTTGAGTTTCATCAACTTCGCAGCCCGCGAGATCAATTGCAAAATCGTGTACTACGGCGCTGGACTGGGCGGCAAAACCACGAACCTGCAAGTGATTTATCAGAAGACCGCGGAACAGCAGAAGGGCAAGATGATCTCGCTCGCCACCGAAACCGAGCGCACTCTATTCTTCGATTTTCTCCCGCTTGACCTTGGCTCGGTGCGCGGCTTCAAGACTCGAATCCATCTCTACACCGTGCCTGGACAGGTCTTCTACGACGCCAGCCGCAAATTGATTCTTCGCGGCGTCGATGGCATCGTCTTCGTCGCCGACTCCCAAGAGCAACGGATGGATGCCAATGTAGAGGCACTCGACAACCTGATGTCGAATCTGAAAGAACACGGCTACGACTTCAACAAGATTCCTTATGTGCTGCAGCTCAACAAGCGCGACCTGCCAAATATTTTATCCACCGAAGTCCTCAGCAAAGAACTCCGCAAAAAGAACGAGGCCGTAATCGAAGCAGTGGCCTTTCAGGGCACGGGAGTGTTCGAGACCTTGAAAGAAATCGCCAAGCAAGTGTTGACAGAATTGAAGGCAGGCGGCTAGTTCCAGGAAAGAAATATTACTTATAAAAACCAACAGCGATGGCACCGATTAAGGTCATTATCCTAAGGCTTGCCACTGAGCTGACTACAGTTTTTCCCCTATAGACTTTTTCACCGTCGTTTCCATAATTAGTTAGGGTGTTGTCAGCACTTATCTCGGATTCGAGATTTCAGTTCCGCTTTGAGCTGTTCCCTGCAGCAGTTCTACGTAGTTGAATCTCTCTCTCGCCGATCCGACGACGCTCGCAAATATTGTTCCTTGCGTAAGTGTCTTTGCAGGAGTCCGCCTTTCCCGATTTACCCGTTGTCGGAGGAACGAATTTTATGAAAGCGCAAGATAATCCTGGTTCACTCACCATAAAGTTGGCTTTTCTCTTGCTCTTCGCTTTGACTCTCTCTCCAATCTGTGCCACAGGGCAGTCCCTCACCTCCGGTGACATCGCTGGCACTGTGCTCGATCCCACTGGAGCAGCCATTCCTGGCGCCACCGTTACCATTACGAACAACGATACTGGGGCCAAGCAAACGGCAACCACATCCTCCAGCGGCGGTTATCGCTTCGCATTGCTGAATCCTGGCAGCTACTCGGTTTCCGTAGCAGCCTCAGGATTCCAGTCGGCGGAAAAGAGGATCACGGTGAGTGTAGGACAGGCCACCACGGTGGATGTAAAGCTCAATCTGGCCTCCGCCAACACTACGGTGGTTGAAGTCACCGCCGGCGGCAATGGCGTGCAAACGGAGAATGGGAATGTTTCCACCAACATCACTCCGGATACAATCGCCGACATGCCCAATCCAGGCAACGATCTGAGTTACTACGTTCAGACTGCGCCTGGCGCCACCATGAATACTCAGGCCGGCTACGGCAACAGCGCAGTTTACGGCATCTCCGGCACTTCGAACCTGTTCACTGTGGATGGTATGAACGAAAACGATCCCTTCCTCAACCTGAACAACTCCGGCGCCACCAACTTGTTCCTGGGATCCAATGACGTTCGCGAAGCGACCGTGGTCAGCAACGGCTACTCCGGCGAGTATGGGGAACTGGCCGGCGCCAACGTCAACTATGTGACAAAGTCTGGCAGCAATAGCTTTCACGGCAATGCCGAATACTTCTGGAATGGGCGCGTTCTGAACGCCAACGACTGGTTCAACAATCACACGACGCCCGCAACTCCGCGTCCGTTTGATAATGCGAACCAATGGGCTGCTTCTATTGGCGGACCCATCAGGAAGAACAAAACTTTCTTCTTCATGGATACAGAAGGGCTGCGTTTGCTGATACCCACCGCTCAGCCGGTGAACGTCCCCAGTGCGGCTTTTGAGGCGGCGACCATCGCAAATCTCGGCGCGAATCCTCTCACCGCACCCGAAATTCCCTTCTACAACCGGATCTTTTCCATCTATAACGGCGCTTCCGGCTATAACCGTGCCGCAAACGTTCTACCCTCCGGCGGATGCGATGGTGGCATCACGCTGGCCGGTGGCGCTCCTTGCGCACTGCAGTTCCAATCCAATATCGATAATCTCACCGACGAATGGCTTCTCACCGCCCGCGTAGATCAGAATATCGGGAACAAAGACCGGGCTTTTGTGCACTTCCGAACCGATCATGGACTACAGGCGACGTATACCGATCCGTTGAATCCGCTCCTGAACGCAGTCAGTGACCAGCCCCAGTATGAAGGTCAGTTCCAGGAGACCCACACTGTGGGAAACAATGGCATCAACCAATTAATTCTGTCGGGATCCTGGTATAGCGCAGTATTCTCCACCGCAAGTTTGCCCGCTTCGCAGGCGCTCATGCCCTATGATCTGGCTTTCCTTGGCGGGGAGCTGCAAAGTCCCGGTTCTCCGACTGCGAACCCCTTGGAGTACTCCGAATGGCCCCAAGGCAGGAACGTGACCCAATACCAGATCTCTGACGACTACTCCTGGTTAAAGGGCAAGCATAACTTTAAGTTCGGGGTGAACTTCCGCCGCAACGACATAACCGATTATTCACCGGGCGGATTCGCGGCGACCGTTCCAATCGCAGAATTTGCCAACCTCGGAAGTTTCTTTGCCGGTTCGGTTGACACTTACGAGCAGGCCTATGCCACGCGGCCGACCGAGCCACTGGCTCTTTACGCTCTGGGCCTCTATGCCCAGGATGAATGGAACATTAAACCCCATCTCAAGATTACCCTGGCTCTGCGCGCGGAACACAATTCCAATCCAATCTGCCAGACGAATTGCTTTGCCCGCTTGACCAATTCGTTCGACAGCATCTCGCACGACCCCTCGCAACCTTACAATCAGGCGATTCAGACCGGCCTGCACCAGGCGCTCCCCAACTACCAGAACATCAATTGGGAGCCGCGGCTTGGCTTTGCGTGGCAACCGTTTGGTGACGGCAAGACGGTATTTCGCGGTGGTGTCGGCATCTTCGCCGACGTCTTCCCCGGAACCATTGCTACTTCCTTCGACACCAACTCTCCCTTGAAGAACACCTTCGTTGCCAGCAGTGCTCTACTTGCTCCAGGCCTTCCAGGAAGCGCCCAAACCGCGACTACCGCTTCCAATACGGCGTTCACGACGGGCTTTAGCTCAGGACTGAATCTCGCTCAGATCACCGCTGTCGCTCCACTGTTCACTCCGCCCGCCATCACCAACTCCGCGAACCACATCCATTACCCCATTTACGACGAGTGGAATTTTGAGGTGCAGCAACCGATTGGATCAAAGATGTCGTTCTCACTCAACTACGTAGGCAATCACGGAAGTTATCTCGCCCTCTTGAACCCAGCACTTAACAGTTATTGCAACGGCTCATGTTTAGGGGCGCTGAGCACGGCGGCGGGCACGCCGGTAACTGCGTTTGTGGGTTTGCCAACTGCTCCGCTGGATTCTCGTTTCTCGGTAGTTACCGAGGCTTCGAACCCCGGCGTATCGAATTACAACGGGCTCACCGTGGAATTCACGCGGCACGTATCAAACTCTCTCCAGATCCAAGCCAGTTACACCTGGAGCCACGCCATGGATGACATCTCCAATGGAGGTTTTCTCCCCTATAACTTTGATAGCAACACCAGCATCCTGGCTCCGCAGGATCCTTACAACTTCCGCGCCTACAATTATGGCAACGCCGATTACGATACTCGCCAGCAGTTACAGGCCAGCTACGTTTACAACACCCCGAATTGGCGCGGTTTGTGGGGCGCGCTTTTGGATTGGACGGTCTCGGGGACTTTCTTTGCACGAACTGGCCTGCCCTTCACGGTCATAGATTCGGGTAGTACGGGGGTGCTGAATGGCTTCAATTACGGGCCGGCGCTTGGCCTGGACTTGTTTGCCAATTCCTCTGTCGGGCCGCTCTCATGCAGTTCCTCGGGAACGACGACGCCGTGCTTGACTCCCTCCGAGTTCAGTTCGTCTATCGGCCCCGGCGGCGTTGCAAGTTTCGGCAACCAGCGCCGCAATCAAGTCTATGGCCCCAAGTTTTTCGATACTGACTTGACC
>JBAVUV010000278.1:0-1585 GCA_049696955.1 Candidatus Sulfotelmatobacter sp.
GTCCATAGATAGCAGATGACCAGTTCTTGTCCGGGAACGGTGAGAGTCGCCTCCGGCATTTTGTGCTAGCATCCGTGGCGCATCTGAAAGGAAAATCCAAATGAGTGTCCTTCAAAGGTTTCTCTCATTTGTGCTGGCATGCGCTTCGAGCGCAATTGTGGCTCGCGCCCAATCTCAGACAACGCCTAGCCCAGAAGTGAAGAAGCTGGCAGTAATGGTCGGCAAGTTTACGATCGAAGATGAATTGAAAGCAGGGTTTATGGGGCCGAACTCGCCAGCGATGAAATTCAGTGGCACTGACGATTGCAGATGGACGGCAGACGGCTTCGCCGTGATCTGCGAGACAGTACTCAATAGACCCGGGAGTAAATACTCGGACACCTCCTTCGTCTACTACGATCCGACTTCCAAGACATACCGGTACCACGCAGTCGACAGTTCAGGAGGAACAGAAGACAAGACTGGTACGGTGAGCGGCGACGTATGGACTTGGCTTGGGGACAGCGTCTTTGGCGGGAAGGTGTATCACACCCGGTACACCATGAAGGCCGTTTCAGCGGATTCCTACGAATACTCCGATGAGTCGGGCGAGAGCGAGAATGCCATGAAGGTGTTCGTGAGCGGGAAGGAGACTCGCGTCGCGGCCACCAAGCCCGAGGAATCGCAACCAGTGCAGGCTGGCGCAACCCCACTGCTACTGGAGAAAAATGAAGGCGAGACGCGTCTCTGGCGGCCCGAGCCAGGGGAGGTTGACCCCTGGGGGGGATTCATTCTCAAGGTCACGCCCAAAGCCAATGGCTCCGAGCATCTGGTGCTCGTTGGGGGAGAAGACATGCCCCCCGGCGCAGCCATACCAACCCATGAACATCTTGAGCAGGATGAGATCCTGCTTATCGAGAAAGGCACCATCCACGCTCATGTTGGAGATCAGGAGCGCGATCTGCATGCGGGAGGAATGGTGTTCATTCCGCGGCATACGTGGGTCGGCCTGAAGAACACCGGCAGCGAACCCGCCAGCATAGTCGCCATATTCTCGGCTCCCGGATTCGAGGATCATCTGCGCTGCGAATCAGTTCCGGCTGGCGAAAAGCCGACTACAATCTCCCTCGCCGAAGAGAATGAATGCGACCGACTAGGCCACGTCGTCTATCGCGAACGTGCAGAAAAGGACCCCGACAAATGAAAAGAGGCTGCGAATCGCGCGGATGGATAGCCGACAGACGGGAGTCACGCTGGCTTGGAGCTGGGGGTTGGGAAAGGCTCGCTTGATGAACTCAGCTCGTGAGCTGACCACTATTGAAAGGTGTCAAGTGCTCGCCTTCACTCTAAAAGATGCTTTGGATGGAGCTTGTTTATATCAGCATCTTGCTCTGCGGCAGAACCGGAGGGTAATAGTTGACTGTCCAGACGCTTATCTATATCATTAACTCATGTCGAGGCCGAAGAGCGATGAGAAGAGAAGCGCGATTCTGGAGGCGGCGACGCGGATTATCGTTACGCAGGGCCTGAGCGCGCCGACAGCTGGCATCGCGAAAGAGGCTGGCGTTGCGAATGGATCGCTTTTCACTTACTTCGAAACCAAAAC
>JBAVUV010000279.1:0-2503 GCA_049696955.1 Candidatus Sulfotelmatobacter sp.
GCCGACGTAAGAAGCGAAGTCCCGGCCGACGACCTGGACGTCCCAACATTCCTCCGCCGCCAAGCCCAAAAGGCCTAGCCGCGCAAAGCAAATTGGCCCAATGCCAAGGCTGCGTTGAATTGGTCGGCCCGGTTCGGCATCGTCGAACCGGGCCGGGTGTCATCCGCTCCGGTTTTTGCAACTGTTTTGATTTTGCAACGGCCGCTTTCGCATGGGTACCGTTGCCTGTCTCGATGGAAACTCACGCTACAGACGTGCCTTCGCCACGCTCAATCCACATTCACTCTGCGGTCTTAACCTCGCTCTCATCCCACGCGCGGCAAAACCCCCAACAAGAATGCTGCGGCCTCCTAGCAGGCCGCGACGCTGTAATCACCCGCGCATTTCCCGCCCACAACGCGGCGCTCAACCCCGCCACGGCGTACGAAATCGCGCCCGAGGAATTATTCCGCCTGATGCGCGAAATCCGCAGCGCCGGATTGCAACTGTTGGGAATCTACCATTCCCATCCGCAAGGCGTGCCCGAGCCATCGCCGCGCGATATCGCGCAGGCCTATTACCCCGAAGCCGCCTACTTCATCATCTCGCCGCGCGCGCACCACGAAGACCCCGTGCGCGCCTTCTCGATCCGCGACGGCACGGTTTCGCAACTGCAAATCACCGTCGTCTAACAGCTTGTTGAAAAATCCGGTCTTCCGATGATTTCAGATTCCATTCTCGTGTTTCACCGATTCAGCGCGCGCATGCGCAGCCGGCCAGTGCCTCGTTCCTCGGTCATCCCCAGGCCGCTCGGTCTCCGTTTCATACATGCGGATCAAGAGTTCTATGTCCTTTTTTTGTCGTGCTGCCGCTCGTCGTTTGGGAGTCGAATCTCACGGAATCTCTCTTATCGTCTTCAGTGATCCACGAGCCTGAGGTAGCGTGGAAAAGTCCCGACACGGCACATCAAGCCTTGACGAGGGCTTTGGCTTCCTTGGCATCAACGGGGGTAGCGTACGCGATGAACGTGCCGTTGTGGACGGATCCGATTGCGTGAGTGCCGTCCTTGAGTCTTCTATTTATGCCTCATATTCCAAATTTACGGCTGGCCCTCCGCGGTACGTCGCCAAGCGGTGCCCTCCGGCGTACACTTCCTTCCGCGCCCGCGCACTCGAGGAATTGATCTCCGCTATCTTATGCCCCGCGAGACCATAGATGTAAACCACGCTGCCGGCAGCCGTCGTCTTCCGCACCCGCCGCCCGTCCGTGTCGTAGAGGTAAGCCGCCGTCGAACCGCCGTCCACGCCGGAAATGAGGTTCTCGGCGTCACCAGCCGTGGGCCGCCCGCCCCTTCAGCGATCCGTTTCCCCGGGGCGAAACCACTTTGGAAGGCTAAATCCTTCGTGCCGAACAAACCCGTCAGCCCAGTGATCTTTGTTTAGCTCGTATTCGGCAATTTCAAACGTGCCCCCCCGTGAAAACCCAGGCTTGCCCTTAAAGCGCCCGATTGCTAGGGAGGCATCGGAGCTTGTCCCATACACTCCAATTAACTTCTCGTCACCGTACGGATCAGTGTGCCAGAGCAAGTGTACGGTGCGAACTGCGGAGGCGGCTTCGGGTTGCGGCGTCCCAGAATTATCCACGATTGTCGATCCACTCCTGCGCCCAATTTCTGATTTTGCTGAATTCGCTTCCCGGACCCTCGCTACCCAGTGGCGCGGGGACGGTAGCTCGGGCTCTATTCCGTCAGTCTCCGGATTCTGCTGCCCACGGTGAACACGGGAACCTTGCAATTATCCCATAGCACAAGATAACCCTGTGTCATTTGACCACGCCACATTTTCGCGCCAATCGACGATCCGACTCTGCCGCGCGCACCGTTTGTATGGGAATCGTCGCGCTTGGAATTGATCTTCTCAACCCGCGTGCCACTCCGCATCGCGTCGAAGGATTGCAGTGCGTGGGAGCGCATAGTGGGCGTTATCAAATCCCCGAAGGCGTTCACTTGCAACCATCATTCAATCGGCCTATTTCGCAGGTACATAGGGGCTGCCCGCGTTTCGCAGGTCGTCCAATCGGCGCTTCCCGCTCTCGTAGCTTTGCGCGGGAATTAGAATCTGTCCATTGCGAAGAAAGACCAATGGGACGAACGCCCAGAGTTTAACAGTGGAATTCGGGGCCGCCGCGTTTACCTCGACTTGTTCTTGCGCCTTGGCCATGACCTGTGAATCAATCAATAGGTCGCCTTGAGGCACGGCCACTTGACCCTTATAGGGAACGAAGACGCCTTCGTAAATAACCACGCCGTCCACTGAAAAGATTCTGCACCGATCCACACTTTGCCCCGCGTCATACCAACAACTTACCCAAGCGCCGTGCTTGGGAGCTGGAAGACCTAGGGCGAGTCCGGGAAAGTACGCGGCTGTAGATGGCACGTTGCTCGGATGGCGAGGGGGTGTCCCTGCCCACCAAAATGCGCCCGCGATAGCAATGAAGAGAATGGCCACAGCGACACCGAGTGTAT
>JBAVUV010000280.1:0-1689 GCA_049696955.1 Candidatus Sulfotelmatobacter sp.
GACCTGGTTGCCGAAATCCTCAGCTAGAAAGTCCCGCGCCACCCTCAGCCGCGCGTTCAATTCCAGCTCGCACAGCCGCACTGGCGGATCGCCGTTTCGCGCTCCCCGAAATCCAAATCTGCAGCACATCTATTCAAGAAACAAATCAAGCCCGCAGCGGAGACAATTCGCGCCTAGTAAGCGCTCGCCTCGGTCAGCGCCTTCAATTGATCACCCGTCAGTTTCAGTTCCGCCGCAGCAAATAGGCTCTCCATCTGCCCGATCGAAGTAGCGCTCGCTATCGGCGCGGCGATGTGCGGTTGCGCGAGCAGCCATGCGAGCGCGATGGAGGTCTGCGCGGCTCCGGTTTGCTTCGACACGGCCGCTAGAGCCTTGAGAATCCTTTCTCCCCGCGCGTCGAAATAATTGCCGACCATCGCTTCGCGCTTCGCGCCTTTCGCGTCTTCCTTGGCCTTGTACTTGCCGGTCAAAAACCCCGAAGCAAGCGAGAAATAGGGAATGACGCTTAGCCCGTACTTCGCCACCACGGCAGCCAGATCCGTTTCAAATTCCTGACGTGTGTGCAGATTGTAATTAGGCTGCAGCGTCACATAGCTCGCCAGCCCCGCCTTCTTGCTCGTCTCCAACGCCTCCGCCAGACGGCCGCCCTTATAGTTCGAGGCCCCGATGAGCTTTACTTTCCCTGCGCGGACGAGATCGTCAAAGGCTTTCAGCGTTTCGTCTAGCGGCGTGGACTGATCGTCCTGATGGGATTGGTAGAGGTCAATATAGTCGGTCTGCAGCCGGCGCAGCGATTCCTCCGCCGCTTCCTTGATGTACGAGCCCTTCAATCCTTTTTTTCCCTCGCCCATGTCCATTCCGACTTTCGTGGCCAAAATCACTTTGTCGCGATTGCCACTCTTGCTTAGCCAGCGGCCGATGATCGTTTCGCTCTCGCCCCCCTTATGCCCGGGCACCCATCGGGAATAAACGTCCGCCGTGTCAATGAAGTCGAATCCGCGATCTACAAACCTATCCAGTATCTCGAATGAGGTCGTTTCATCTATCGTCCATCCAAATACATTTCCGCCCAGCATGATTGGCGACACTTGAATATTGCTGTTACCAAGCTTCCTCTTTTGCATTTTCGCCCTCGATTCTCTGGAAGTCGCTGCGTCTCATCACGCCACGAATAAACCCCCGTTTGGAATGTACGGACGTTTGATGCGCGCGGTCCCCATTCGGGTGCGCCCCGACTTGCAAAGACTCAACAGCCTGATTGCTTGACCCCCGGTCCGATCATGGCTTTGCCGAAGTCGAACCGGGACGATGGCGTCTCGCACGCCAGAAGTGGTCTAACTGATCTACACAAAACGCCCCACAGACTGGCGCCGAAAAATCGCAGCGCGCTGCTGGCGCTCGAAGATTGCTCGATCAGTCGAGGCCACCGGCCCGGCGCCTTATAAATTGCCGTCAGATGCGCCGACGCCCATCGGGCGACAGAGGGTCACGGTTCGTGTCTCGCAGAGAAGCCCAGAGCCAGTGCCTCAACGCGTGGACTGTAACGCGGCATCGAAGTCCGCATCTTCTGTTAGAATTCGCGGTTGGCCCGGCGACGGAATTTGGAGGCCCGCCGGACTAGGGGGACGAAGGCCTGAGTCTCGCATCTTTTTCGTCCTAGCCAGACGAATGCAACGCGCTTCGCTCAGG
>JBAVUV010000281.1:0-13038 GCA_049696955.1 Candidatus Sulfotelmatobacter sp.
GGGCGATCTTCGCTTGAAGAACTGTTTCGATTTGTCAGTGGCCAGCCGCGAGTTTCTCAGGATGAAATCATCGAACTGCTCGCGGGACCCCGGCAGAGTACAGCCGAAGCCGCCCGAATCCATAAGGAGCTTGCGATCAGGATTCGTTCTGTACTCGACGGCCAGCGCCTGGTCTCTCTCGACACCCTGCTGGCGTTAGGCGATGCCTTAACTGCAAAAGGTCAAGGCAAACCGCTGGACGAGTTCGTGATGCATCAGGCGGGCGAGATACGCGAATTCGAAATGCCGCGACCGATTTTCACGAATAGCGAAAGAACGGAATGGTCGGCGGGAATCTACAACAACCATCACACCGAAGTACAGATGCGAAGTGACGTGGCAAGGGTGCTCAACTCTCCCGCGCCTTCGCCCGCTCAACTGGAAGACGCGCGCGGTCAGCTTGCTTCTTTCTTGAGGGATACTCTGGTTGGTTTGAATTATGCCTATTACGAGCCCCCAGGCGCCCAGGCTCTGCATAGCAACCCGTTGCTCGTTCGCTCTCACGACTTTGATGCGGAGACGGTGAGTGGGATCAAGAGCATCTGGCAGACTCCGCAACTGCTTGGCCAAGGATCCCCAGCCGGTGGAGGCGCTCATTTCGTTGGTTCTCTTGCCGATCTGCCATATGTTCTTGCAGATCTCGAACAGGATTTCATTTCGCCGGAAAGCGTCCAAGCCCTCATCTGGAAGGAATTGACGCCTGTCTTGCTGACCAACGCGATTTTGCCGCGCTGGTGGAATGTGAGTCAGAATGAGCTTCACGCGGTGGCGCTCTATCAGCGGGCGGGCGAGGAACTCCTAACCGCTTCTGCGAAGGACGAGAAACTGCGGGCGAAGGTGATGACGATTCTATCGGATCGTACGAATCCCCGGCGCCTGGCGCAAATCGACCAAGCTCTTAAGGCAGGACGCGCGTCGGAGATACTGCCACGAATGACGCCCGCTGACACATTTTATTTGACGGCGGAGTTTCACCGCAGCTACCCGGAAGAAACCAGTACCTGGGGGGTGGCGAGCGAGGAACTGCAAGCTCTCTCTCGTCAAGATCCCGAACAAGTCAACTGGAAGCGCTTGTCTCACGATTTTGGTGTGCCACATCCAACTCTGGATCAAACATACTTCAGGGAACTACTGAATATTGGACCCCTTCCCGCGTTCACGGGATACGCCAGCCGTTTCCTGGGTGAGTCCTGGGATTCACCTAATTTGTACTGGGCTCGACTAGCCGATGAGACCGGGCTTCCGGCTGTAACGCTAAACCGGCTGGTGCCGGTGCTTACACGATCCATGATCGAGAACATCTTCGCAACCGATTTAGAAGACTGGCCGGCGCTCCTTCGAGCGATGCACGAAACGGGCGAACAGTTTCGGAACGGCAAGATTGCGTCGCTTACAACTGGGGATGCCGTTCGGCAGTGAGGCACGCAATGATCCGGGCGATGGGTTCGCAGAATAGGAGGTCAAGGACGATGATACGGAAATCCCTTTTATCTGTTTGCTTTTTTACCAGTCTCTTCATCGGTCATGGAACTGGTGTCGAATCTCAGGAGAGTCCCGATCTTCACGTTGTCGTCAACTTGGTACAGCTCAACGTAGCAGTGACTGACAAGAATGGAAACTACATTACGGGTCTCCGGCCCAAAGATTTTGCCGTCACTGAAGACGGGATTTCGGAAAAAATCGCGACCTTTGCTGAAGGCAATGAACCCGCTCTCAGTCTCATCGACGCGGCAGATCCCAAAGGATCTCCAGCCGCGGCCGCTGATCCAGCGAAGGGCTCTTCCGCCGGGGATTCGCCTCAGTCTCTCGCGTCGTTGGTAGCAGGAGCGAATGTCTTCCTTTTGTTTGACACCAGCAATTATATGTATCGCGGCTTTGTGTTCGCGCAAGATGCGATCGCCGAGTTTGTTCGTTCTCTGGGAAGCGCGCACAAAATTGCTTTCTATTCTTACAGTCGAGATCTCTCCCGAGCTGCTTCTCTTACCTCAGACCGGGCACAAGTTTTGCAGGCGGTGCGCTCTACCGTGGCCGGAGATGAGGCTGCGCTTTATAACACCCTGTTGCTGACGCTCCAGGATGCGAGCCGATCCCAGGGTAGAAAAGTGGTTGTAGTGTTTTCCAATGGGCCCGACAACTCAAGCGTAGTACCACCAGAGGATGTTTCCGAATTCGCCCAGTCTGCCGGCGTTTCCATATACATGATCAGTACTCAACAAGCCAAATTGGAACCGGTATCCACTGCCGTATTTGATCGCATGACTGCGGCGACCGGTGGCAAAGCCTACTTTGCCAAGAACTGGAGGGACGAGAAGCAGGCTTTTGCCTCCGTCCGGGACGATTTGGAGCATCTCTATTCGCTAAGCTACTACCCGAAGTACAATCCCAACTCTGGCTGGCGTACGATCACGGTAAAACTGGTGGGCGACCATCTGAAGAAACACAAGATCCGCACGCGCAGCGGTTATCGCCCTCAGCCCTCTCGCTTTTCCAGCGACGCCGACCCCGGCCGGACACTTTCGCCCGACCTGCCCCCGTCCTAATTTCGACTGGCTCGGAGCTCTAACCCGAGCTGACCAAGACGGAGAAGAGGGGCACAAGACTACGGGCGAGCTTTGAACATCCACGGATGGCTTAGAGTGGATCACAGAACAGTCATCGAACAGCGGTGCAACACTTAGGGCATGTCTCAAGTTGGCATCCGCTGGTGACAGTTCAGCCAGTCTTCGCTTCCCGCTTCAACGCACGCCCAAGGGTATGATCGAGAGCGGCCTTAGCTTCGTCATAAGCCGCCTGCGAGATCTCGCCTCGCTTACGTTCGATTTCAAGCTGGAAGAGCTCTTCCTTAATTCCTTCCATCAGCATGGAAGCAGGACGCGCCGGCATGCGGGACGGAGCTCTTTGAGGGATAGCGGGAATGACGGCCCCCTCGTGATCGTACTCTTCCTGCATGCCGGGCATGGGCACACCAGCCCTCTCGCGCTGTAGCGAGCGTGCGGCGGCCCGTTGGCGGGAGGCAACATAAACACCTCCGACCGCCAGCGTTGCCGCGCAACCGCCTAAGATCCACCAGCGGTACTTTTGCAGTGGATCTGGAGCGTCGATTGGCGGTCCCAATCCGCCGCCCGGACGGTCGCCCGCCTGGGCATTGTCTTCGCTGGACGCTGAACTCTGATCCTCCGCGCCGGAACCTTGAGCATCAGCCTGTTGGCCGCTTTCGAGCTGGCCGGCACCCGAAACTTTGAAGGCAAGATCGCGGCCTGCCGCAGTATCGGACGCGACCTGCACGCTGGCGTTGGGCTCATCCGGATAGTTGGTTAACTTGAAGCCCGCCGACGCTGCGGCGTCGAACTGCATCGACTTCGGCAGAATCACCACGAAGTGTTCCAACGGATAAAGCGACTTTGGATTGAGGTTCGCGCTACCGTTGTAAGGGAGTTGGTAGGTCACTTCGAATCGCGTCAAGCCCGGGCGTAAAGGGAAGATGAACGAATATTTGTTTTTCTCGCCTTCGGCTACGGGAGCGGACTTTAACGGGTTGCCGTTCTCGGTAGTCGCCGATGCCGAGTCGGGAACGATCTGCGCTCCATCGGGAACATAGAACTCAAGATTGCGCTCGTTCATCTGAGTGCGTGGAGGCTTGGATGAGTTCTGCACCCCGAACTCCCGAGTTACTTCAAGCTGACTTCCCGAAGCCTGGACGCGCATGATGTCCGCGACCACTTCAACGCCCTCAACTCTTTTCCCGACATCATAGACTTCAACTTCCACGGACGTGGTTCCTGGAGGCGCCATCCGATGATAAGTGACGTCCTGATGAATCGCGCGCACCAGGTGGGGAGACTGTGCGTCGGCGACTTTGAAACTAAACTCGCCCTTGGCATTTGTCTTTGTGCGTCCCGCTTCTTCCATGCCCTGCCCGAGCTTGAGCAGAACGACTTCGTCCCCGGCCGCTGGTTTGCCAGTCGTCGAATTCTTCACTATGCCAGTGAGAGTTTGAGCGCCAGCGACCGAACCGAGGAAGAAGACAAGTGTGAAGAGGAGGCGGGCCTGGTGCTTCACAACATCCGAAAGTGACATCAACGCATCAGTCCCTTTTCACGATTACTGGTTCACTCATTCGTCAGATAAAGCTGGCAGGTGCGCCGCCGCTGGCGTAGAGTCTTGCCTTCCCTGATCGACACCCCTCGGCCTTGCGAGGGGTGGTCGATCGATCCACGAGCTTCTTATCGACTAGGTGGGATAAATGAAACTGCTGTCGCGGTTGCTGGAATCGTAATTTCCTGTATGGGCATGAGCTTGCTCGCAGCCGGATGTTCATTTCCAGTGTAGGTGAAATCAACATTCACGGTGCCTCCCGCCTTGACATCGACGGTCTGTGTGAGTGGGCCATATATCTCGTGCCAAACTTCGATTGTCTGCTTTCCCGCGGGCACATTCTTAATCGTGAACTTACCTGACGCGTCACTTAACGCGTAATAGGGGTTTCCCGCGATCCCGATATAGCCCGTCATCCAGGGATGGACGTTGCACTTGACGTGCAGCATTATCTCCTCGGACTTCAAAGGCACATTGAGGACCATACCGGCAGTCGGCTGCGCCTGATCGAAGTCATACTTCTTCGAAGGGTCAACGGCGTGGACGTTGTGAAGAGTAGAATCGTCATTCTTGATAGCCAGCGTCTGACCAACCTGGGCGGAGACGATTCTAGGATGATACGTGCAACCTTGCTGGTCGAGGGTAACTGTACCCGAGCCCGAAGCGTTAGGAGCGCCAGAGACGTGAACGAAGACGTTTGCCAAGCCTCCATCACTGCTCTTGAGGACGAGCTCCTCATACACACGCTTGCCGGCATTGATCTTGAGACAGTTTGGATCGGCGCCCATTCGGATGAGAGGGTTGGCCCGGGGGGTTCCGGTTAGGTGAACGGTGCCCGTGACTGTTCCGCCCTGACCCCACGCAAATGCGGCAGAGAATACCATAAGAATAGCGACAAAAAACGATCGTGCTGAACTGCGTACTCGCATAGTGCCTCCGTTGTGATTGAGTGATTGTATATTATTTGGCAGCGGCGGTTGTGGTACCAGCCGCCAGCTCGCCCTTCGAGCGTGCCTGAAGATACTGAAAGATCAATGCAATTTGGTGTTCGGAAACGGTACCGCGCAAGGGCGGCATTCCCTTCTGCGACCGTCCGTTCATGACGATGTACTTGAACCCGATGAACTGAAACCTGCGGATTGATACCAGTAAATCCACGGGAGCAAGCGTTGGGTCACGTATGGCGTACGGGCCGTGACAACGGGCGCAGATCTGCTGGAACACGACCTGACCTTTCTCCGCATTTGCCATCTTGAAGACCGGCGTGGGGGTATTCAGCATAGCCCGCAAATGCACGGGCACGAGCAGCTCGGCAGGCAGAACGCCAAAGGAATCGATATCGTCGGCGATGGCAGCCGCGCAGGCATTTTCTGTGTCGACTCCCATCCCACTGAATGGCGGGGGAGGGTCCTTGGGACGATCGACACTGAAGACGTTAACTTTATCTTCCAGACCAAGTTCGATCATGCCCGCGCCTGCGAGCGGGGCCCACACAATCGCGGCATCGGTTTTTCCGCTTGAGAGGTCCACTAACGGCTGCACGGGTGACTGCTCAGTAATAGGAACCCGAGTCACATTCGTCAGATGGAGATCCTGGGCGATAGCGATCGACTGAGGATCGTCGTTGATTTCAACGGGGAGATCCAACAGAGCTGGGGAGGTTGGAGTGGGAACCTTGTCCTTGGCGGCGCCGGACAGAATGAGGACATAGGTGCTCTGGAATTTTGGCACTCCGGGCAGCGTATTGCGCAGGACTTCCGACTGGCTGAGAATTCCCTTGCAGGCGGAAGGTTGCGGCGTTTGCGCATCTTGCGGGCTCCCCGGTTGCGCAGCGCCGTTTGCCCGTGCGATCAGACCGGTCCCTTCGAATCCGGGAAGAACAAAGAGCAGCGCCGCAATACCAACGGCGAACAGTAACGGCCTGAGAATCAAGAATGGGCGATTTCGCGGCATATTCGATAGCTCACTGATCTCTCTCAATTACAAGCCAACCTTCAGTCGAAAATACGCAATATTGGCGTGGTAGAAGGGAGGGAGCAAGCCCCCCATATAAAGGTTAGAGCCCCCAAGCCCCGGGATGAAATTGAAAGCGTTGTATTGGTTCACATAGTTGAATCCGACATAGTTGTAATCGTTGTCGTGCCACAATTCATACTGATACCCCGCATCGAGCGCGACGGTTTTGTTGAACTTGTATTCCATCTCCTGGTTAAGGGTGTTCCATGTCACGCTATCGACATTGTTGAAGTTGGTGGGTACGAATGGATCGTCCGGGCCCCCGCCGCCGAAGTAGGATTGCGTTCCGTGGCTCTGGGAGTACGTATAGGCGATAGTCCAGTGAAATTTCTTGGGAATCAGGTAGGCGTCGAGCCCGGCGCCGGCGACGTTATAAGTGTCCTCCGGTATTCCAGTCCAGTTGCAGCCTCCGGTGTTGTAGCCCCCACCATTCGTCCAGGGGTCGCAGGGATCTCCCTGCGTCCATGGGCGGTCGGACAACCTGTTATGGAATTTTTCGTAGTCGTAATCGGCGAAGAACGAAAGCCGGTCGGTGGCATCGTAGCTGTAATCTATGCCATAGGCTTGGTGTGAATTGTCGATAACACCAAATGTCTGGTGGTTATAATTGGTTTTTCCGCCGAGCAGGTGTGTGGAGATACTCATGGATGAGCCGACTTGGAATGTCGCCATGATCTGGGCGTCGTCCTTAATGTAGGGCGCTTCGTCGAACTTGCGCAACTGCAGCAACGCCGTAACCTCGTCGCCGTCGCCCTCATGCACGTGCCACTGATTCACCCAGTAGTTCGACGTGTCGCGAATGGTGTGCGAGTAAAACGACTTCAGGTCGAGCCATTTTTTGGCTTTGGTGTCGTACGACACCTTGACCGTATTGTCATCCGTAAACTTGACGTCACGGTAGCGCCGGTCCCAACTTTCAAACGTATAGCTCAACCCGAGGCGATTATCGTGGCCAAAGTCATATAGCGCGGTAATGGTTCCAGTCTGACGTGTGTAGCCGATCGGCAGAGAGGCAAATACGTCCCCCACGGATTGGGGATCGCGGACATCCTGGTCCTCTCGAACAAAGTCGGAAATGATAAACCGCGGAGTAGTTACGGCGTTGCGATAAACGCGATATTCCGTATCCAGGTGAAGATGGTCGGTGGGCTTCGCCGACCATCGCACTTGCAGGGCTTGCGTGTTGATCGAAGCGTCCGCAGTCTGCCGCGGGAGCGCACTTGCATCGGTTGCGTTAAAAGGCGTCCCGGCCGTGTTGTAGACCGTATCGGCAGTATTCGTCGAGAAAGGCTGGAGCTGTGAATCCTGATAAAAGAAGCCTGCCGAAAGGGTCGCCATCAGAGTGCTGTCCCAAGGCAAGTTTCTTACCACCAGCATGCTCGAGGGTTCGTAGTACTGGTTGGTGGGGTAGAGCGCCATCCGCCCTTCGGCTGGACCGCCGTCGTAGGTACCCACGACGTTCGCACTGTCCGTGATACGGAAAGGATTGCTGAAAGTCTGGGTTTGCACGTGATCGTCGAAGAGATTGGCTTTAAAGCCGGCGGTGAAATAGACGCGGCTTTCCGGTTTCGACCACTCGGCGTCGAGCCGGATTTCATCCTGGTCGTAGTGGACTGCCCATGGTATCTCGACGAAATTAGAAAAGCCAAACGATGCGCTCCAGGGCCTTTCACCGTTGCGCGTTTCATCGCTGCCGGAGAGCTTGATCACCCAGGGGTAGATTTTTACCAGATCGATCTCGCCGCCACGCTTCTCGCGCTCAAGATCTAAATTGACCAACTGCCCCCCCTGAAGGTCGTAAGCCTCCAGCTTCGCGTTCGCGTCACTAATCGAAGTCGAATTCTGAATATCGGTGCGAATGCCGTCCGAAATCGTGAGATTGCCGGTGCCGATGCCCGAGTATAGCGACCTCGCCCCGTACATGTAATTATGCGGCACTTCGGTGTCATAGAAGCTGATGAGATATTTCCCCGGCGCACCGCCATCAAGGGTGAGATCTTCGTCTCGCCGGCCCAAATTACGGCCCACGACGTTCAGGTAGCCGTTATTGCTACGGTAATGCGCCTCCACGCCCGCTATGGCTCCGGTTTTGACGTCGCGAAACTCATTGAACTTCGAAGACAGGGGATCCAGATAAACGCCCATTTCGGCCAGTGAAACCTTAACCGACCAATTCCTCGTATTCGCTATCGTCCGGTCGTAATCGGGCACGATAGGCGAAAAGTTAGGAAATAGCGAGGGCACCCTGAGACCGGCATTCGGTTTCACTCGCGGATCGACATTTGCGGTGTCATACAAAGCCCACGGAGGAAAATTCGAGTCCGGCTGGGTAGGATCTTCCGCCACATGTCCATGCGGGGTGACGGTGTCGTACGGAGTCAAAGACTGGTCTTGGGAAGAGGACGAATTCGGGGTCGACTCCGCTTGGGCATTCGGCGGCGCGGCACTCGAAGAACCTTCGAAGGCGTGGGGATCTATGTTTAGCAATTTGGGTCTTGGCAATTCCACAAAGCGATGCGCTGCGTAGAGTGGGGGAACCACCCGGTTGGAGGCCGATGCAACCTGCGGCGGCGCTCCATTTGGTACGCCACCGGAATTGGTCGCGGCATCGGTGGCGGAAGCATTGCCGGAAGAGGCTTCGGAGTTTACGTTCGGCGAAGCCGCCTGGTCTGACTTGCCTGCTGCGTCTGCTCCCGACGTCTGTGCCGCAGCCATATTGGGCACCCACGCCAACGCTCCGGCCACGAGCAGTAACAGCAGAGTTTCGAAAAACTGAGCTCGCCGATTCATTTTGCTTCCTCGAGTCATTCCAGTTCCCTGTTTTCAGCGATGGAAAAATTTCCCTGAAGGATGATTACTGCCATGAATCATGATGTGGCAGTTCGTACACGACCGGTACTGGAGCATGCCGGGCTGCTGATAGACCGTTGTGTTGCTGCCAGCAGGTATGGCTAGAAGCTGGCCAGGATGAAGCACATTGGAGTGGCAGCGCTGGCAGAGCATCGGCTTCTTCATAATCAGCAGCGGCTCATGGGAGGTGCCGTGCGGGTCGTGGCAGTTGAGACAACTCTCACGGACGGGCGGGTGCTCCCACAGGAAGGGGCCGCGCTTTTCGCCGTGACACTCGTAACACTTGTCATTGACCGAGTTTGCCGCAATGAGCCTCTCAGTCTGGGTGCCGTGCGGATTGTGGCAGTTCGTGCAAACCATCTTTTCTTCCCGCAGGGGATGATGGGAGGGCTTCATGATCGACGTGCGGATTTGCTGATGACACCGGGTGCAAAGCTGCACCTGGCTTGGCTGCGCCAGCAGTTTAGGATTCCCGCCATGAATCTGGTGGCAGTCAACGCAGGCGAGTTTTGCTTCATCGTGTTTGCTGCCATGCCACAGCGCCACGTATCCCCTGGTGTGGCAGGTCAGACAAACGGCGTTCTTGGAGGCCGTGGGCAAGGTCTTCGCGAAGTTCATCAGACCACCAACTCCGCGGCCGCCGCCGCCGCCCACGTGGTTTGACGCCGGCCCATGGCAACTCTCGCAACCCTCATGCCCCGCAGGCGTTTTGGGGTCACCGTGAATGCCCATGCGATTGTTTGTGAGGCTGATGAACTTATCGTAATGGCAGCGCGAACACAACTCCTCTCCCATATAGGTGGGAGGCGGAACGGCGGGTGCAGGGGACGAGGTAACAACCGGGACCTGCGCAGCAGGTGGTTGAGCAGAAGGCGCTGCGGCGGCGGGAGCCGTGGGAGCGGGAGCTGCAGGAGCAGGAGCGGGAGTGGCGCTCGTCCCGGACTGTTCATTCTGAGGATTAGCCTTGCTACCGGCGTCTGAATTGGAGATTGATCGACCACTGGCGACCCACGAGCCAGTTAGCACAATAACAGCGGCCGCACACAACCGCGCCAGCGACTTTGTCCGATACAAGAAGACCCCCCAGGAACGCACCGCAACTTGACGAAGTGCAACCCTTGTTCCAAATTGCGGCTACGTTAAGGGTTGGATTCGATGGAATGTATTCAATGAGTTAGAGGCGAACAGCTGCTCAGCGGGCTAGAAGACTGGTGCGTATATATAAACAGGTGCTTACCAATACGCACTCATCATTATTATTATGCGCGATTATTATGCGCGATAAGAGGAGTGGAGGGGGCCGAAGTATCGCCGGAGCCGGACATAGAGCTGCGTGCGGCTCAATCCCAGCGTCCTGGCTGCCTGGGCTTTGTTGCCGCCGCATTCCCGCAGGACACGTTCTATCATCTTCTTCTCGACGATACTGATCTCATTCACCTCCCCGTGGTCGATTGCCGCGTTGCGAAACGCAAGGTGTTCAGCTTCGATGATGTCGCCGGACAGAATGGATGCCCGCTCGATCACATTGCGCAGCTCTCGCACGTTGCCGGGCCAGTCATAGAGCAACAAAGCATCTTCGGCCTGAGCAGAAATCGTAGCCAGCTCCTGTCCGCCGCGCATATCTCGAAGAAACTCGTACGCCAGGGCTAAGATGTCTTCCCTGCGGTGCCGCAACGGTGGCAACGAAATTTCGAACACGCAGAGTCGATAATACAAGTCAGCGCGGAATCGTCCAGCTCGACTTTCCTCGCGCAAATCCTTATTCGTGGCACAGATCAATCGAATCTCCGCTTTTTGAGGACGAACGCTGCCAAGCAATTGAAACTCCCTCGTCTCCAAAACTCGCAGAAGTTTGGCTTGGGAGCCCAAGCTTAGCTCTGACACCTCATCCAGAAAGAGCACCCCATGTCTGGCGAGTTCGATGTAGCCGCGCTTATGATGATAGGCGCCAGTGAAAGCTCCCCGTTCGAAACCAAAGAGCTCCGACTCCAGCAGAGTGTCGGGGAGCGCGGCGCAGTTCACAGGCACAAACGGCCCCTTATTGCGCGCCGACTCGTTGTAGATTAAGCGCGCGATGACCTCTTTGCCGGTCCCGGTTTCGCCGATCAAAAGCACCGTCGTGTCGGTGGATGCAACCCGCACGGCTGATTGTTTCACTGCGTTCCATAAGGCCGACCGTTGCTCAGAACTTCCTGGTTGCTTCGTGGTGCGGAAAGCATCACGCTGTTCATAGGGCGGCCTGCCGCGCAGATCAGTCGGAGTATCCCCGGGATTGCCCGTCCTGAGGGATGGAACCAAAGCTTCGCGGGAAGCGGCGACAGCGCACAAGTCAACAATAGTCTGGGCGCTCGGAATATGGCCACGATGAAAAGCATTGCTTTGTTTCGACCAAAAAACAAATCCCAGGCCATGCTGTCCGGTCCACACGTGCCGGACCAGAAACGATCGGTATCCTGCCTCTACCGCTTTGTCATGAAAACTGAAGGGCTCCATCGAAGGACGATGGCTTATCAAATCGTTAATGATGAGCGAAGTCCCGTCCTGGGGACAGTCTTTCGGCGAGAGCTGAAAGCGGTCAAAACTTGGCCCATCGCTATTCGAAACCGACCGCAACCAAATATACCGGTCGCGGTCGTGAAAACTAATGCTCAGGCGATCATGGGGGATCGCGGCTTGGACCAAATTTGAGATTTGCGGCAGTATCCGGTGAATATCGGGAACCTCGCAAAGCGCCCGAACCAGATCGTCCTTCCAATCCGCCGTAAGCTCCGCTTCAAATCTGGGCTCTCCATGTCCGTTGCGAGCTTTTGCAAGGACCAGCCCGATTGAATCCGCAATCCGCTGGGCAATCGCGGCATCAGACTGCCGAAAGCGCTTCGGTGCGTTGGCCAGGAAGGAAACGGTTCCCGCCAATGTGCCATTGATTCTGAAAGGCACCTGTAGTCCGGACTCACAATGCAGCGAGTGGACCATGTCTTCCGGAATCAGGCGGGCATGCGCTCCGCTCCAAATGGACGTTCGGCTGCCCGCCGCGATGAGAGTGGACTGATGTCCGTGGGATCTTTCGAAGATCTGCACCAGGTTGCCCACGGACAAGGCAACGCACACTCGGTCGCAAGGCAACAAGCGCAGAGCCTCGTTCCTGAGTCGCAAAATGAGTTCGTCCTCGCTGACAAGCGGGTCGAGATCGAAAAACATCTGCCGGAATGGTTCAAACTCAGCAGTTCCCTCCAGCGAGTGCAACTCCCGGTCTCTGATGCCAAGGTCATGCAGATTCGTAACCGGGAACTCTGGGTTGCCACAATCTGCCGAAGGAAGTTCTGACGTTACTTTCATGCTTTCCCCCCGCGTTCCAAATACTGCGGCAGCGCAAGCACGGAACGATCGCTTTCCATCGCGAGCATGGATAGCAAGACCTCAGAATTATTTTGTGCGGGTGAAGTGTCAGTCTTGTACTTCGGCTCTGCAACCCGGCGGCGCCAGAGAAGCGCAAGAATACCGGCGAACAATCCTACCGCCGGAATCAGCAGGATCAGAATTCCATGTTGAAGCGCGGTTCGTCCCCGTGGTCCCGTGGCCGCGGCGTTCTGATAACACATGGCGCAGCCCTGCGCGGCAGCCTGCGGCATGCCGGCGGCCAGGCCGCACATCATTGCCCAGAGATACGCGCCGCGGGCGAAAACCTTCGTCATTCTTGCCTCAATACGTCGGAAGGTGCGTGAGCCGCAGGCTGTCCGGAAAAAACACAAGCATCATCATGCAAATGCAAAAGACCGTTGCCGGAACAACCACTAAAAACATTCCCAGCTTTTCGAATCGCAGATGCATGAAGTAGGCGAGAATCAGCGCCGATTTGATCAGCGACAATCCAACCAGGATTGTAACCATCAAATGCACTTCAATTCGCTCGTAAGCCAGAAACACCTCCAGCGCCGTCAGCAGCAGGAGCCATACCCACACGATGGAAAAGAGCTTAGTAGTGCCATGAACGTCGTGCTTGTCCAGTTCCGCGTTCGCGTGCATTCAAGTCTCCAGAGT
>JBAVUV010000282.1:0-2221 GCA_049696955.1 Candidatus Sulfotelmatobacter sp.
ACAACAACCTGCTGCGCTTCCGGCAAAAGCTTGGCAATGGCGCTCTCGATCGGCTCCGGAGAAATCTTGTGGCCAGACCCCAGCACGATCAGATTCTTGATCCGTCCCGCGATTCTCCAGTTTCCCGCCGCATTCACCTCGCCTTGATCGCCGGTGTGGAACCAGCCACCGCGCAGCGCTTCCGAGGTCTGGTCGGGTCGGTTCCAATAGCCCGAAAAAATATTCGGCCCGCGCACCAGGATCTCATCATTCTCGCCGAGCCTCATCTCCATCCCTGGAATCGCCGGACCCACGCGTCCCACCTCGACCCGGTGGGGATCGTCCATAGTGCAGATCGCCGTAGTCTCCGTCAGCCCGTAAACCTGCAGCACGCGGATTCCCAGCATCATGAAATAAAGCTGTGTCTCCGCACTCAGCGGTGCCGACCCACAAATCAGCGCCTTAAGATTTCTGCCGATCATCTTCTTCCGGATAGCGGGAAACACCAGTAGATTCGCCAGACCAAGCCATAACGCGTCGCCAGTTTTCGCTTGCTTCTCCTGTTGCCGGACCCATGCAGCTTTTGCCCGCGAATAAACTGCCTGCGGCACGCCGCCGGTCTGCCACAATTGTTCGTCTACGGCTCGCCGCATTCGCTCCAGCAACTGCGGCACATTTAGAAAATAATCCGGAGCCACCGCCCGCATGTCGCTCGCGATCTTCGCCAGGTCCATATTGATCGTGACCAGGCTGCGCCGCTTCAGGAACGTAAGCAAGGCAATCCACGACGCCGCAAAGGTGAATGGCAAATAATGGAAGATGCGATCCTGCTCCGTCGAATGTGACATCAATTCGGACAAGCGCTCCGCCGTGCGATCCAACATGAAGCCCACATTCGCCGCAGTCAGCACAACGCCCTTGGCCTCGCCCGAAGTGCCTGACGTGTAAATGATGGTCACCGGATCATCTTTCCCGACCTGCGGCCGGTCCAATTGCACTCCGTCAACGCCGGCAAAAATCTCTTCAAACAAAAACTGCGGAGGCGCTTCCGGCCAATTCTGCGCAATTCCATTCCGCAAAGCGGCGTCGCAGCAGCACACTATCGACGGCGTGGAATCCTTCATCATCGCGACCAGTTCTGCTGGGGCCTGTCGTGAATATAGCGGCACCACGATCAACCCTTCGGCCATCAGCGCCAGATCCATCGCGACCCAGCGAATGCTGTTGGCGGCGAGCAAGCCGCAACGGTCGCCTTTCTTCAGCCCTTTGGAAGCAACAAAAGTTCTCGCCTTGCGGATGAGTTCCAGCAATTCGTTCCCGGTTACGCCCGTGACCTCGCCTTCACGTATCTCGGCAAGAATCCGCGTGTCCGCAGCCGCCTGCAGTTGCGAAAAAATTTCTCCGAGGAATGGAATGGCTGTATTCAAGAGATAAATTGCAAGATCAAACTGCTAACGAACGCGTGGGATCTCAGTTGTAAGCCGTGAGCAAATCGCGCAGTCCCTCGCCCATCGGCGGCAAGTAGTCTTCCCAACTCCACTCGCCGCGGCGCGTCTCAAACTCCGGATACCTTCTTTGCACTTCTTCTTCAAAATACACACCCATGCGCGCCATCACTTTAAGATTCTTCTCCACCGTTTGCGCAATCCCAGTCGCAATCGCTTCGCCTTCACAACTCAATTTCTCCAGCGCCGCCAGCAGTTTCCCTTCCAGTTCCGGATCATCCACTGTCATCAGCAAATCCTGATGGCCGCGCTCCCGCATAAGATTGCGAATTCGCTCATCCATGGTGATTCCAGCCGACGGCACAAGACCCGGCATCGAAGTAACAATCCCGTGATATCTCGACGACGCCATCATATGGCACGAGCGCAGCACGCTCACCAGCTCATACATGTTGTACTCGTCTGACGTGAGTACAGGGACTCCGCCCAGCTTTTCGGCGATGCGATTCGCCGGACGCGCGTCCAGTCGTTCCGTGGCGGCGAGTATCACGAATACATTTTTCTTTTTGCGAAACGCATCCACCGCATTCGCAATCGCGTTCCAATACTTGTGATACGCCTGGTCCGCCGCCGGCCCTGAATTATGAAAATATACCGTACGGTAATGGCTATCTTTGTAGGCTCCGGTCAAGCTGCGCACTGCATACTTCGCTACTGACGCCTTCACCGGCCATTCAAAAGGATTAATCGGACACACCACCAGCACCGGTGTTCGCCCGTCCCAGCCAACTTTCTTC
>JBAVUV010000283.1:0-3488 GCA_049696955.1 Candidatus Sulfotelmatobacter sp.
GCGGAAAGCTTGTCGCTCAGATATCCTTTTAGAATTCCTTTTTCAATCAGCACGGTTTCCTGCGTGGGTTCGCCTTCATCGTCCACGTTCAGCGAACCGCGGCGCCACGGCATGGTTCCGTTGTCGACCACCGTGCAGCCTTCACTGGCCACGCGTTTCCCGATCAATCCGGCAAATGCCGAGGTTTTCTTGCGGTTGAAATCGGCCTCCAGACCGTGTCCGACCGCTTCATGGAGCAAAACGCCGGGCCATCCCGGACCGAGAACAACTTCCATGTCGCCGGCGGGAGCTTCGCGTGCGTCGAGTTGAAGGATCGCCTGTCGGGCGGCTTCTTTCGCGAAGAATTCGGGATTCTTGTCACCGAAGAAGAAATCGAGGGCCACGCGTCCGCCGCCACCGGAACCGCCGCGAGCGGAATTGTTTTCGGTTTTTGCGATGCAGGAAACGTTCATGCGAGCGAGCGGCTGGGAATCTTCCGCAAAGGTTCCGTCGGATGCAACCACAAGAATATTTCGCAGTTCGTCGGAATAGCTGGCGCGGACTTCCTGAATGCGCGGATCATACGCGCGTGCGGCTTTGTCGGCTCGCATCACCAGTTCGACCTTCGCTGTGATTTCAGCATCGACTGAGGGCAGAGTCACGGGGTACAAGCTGCGAGCTGCAGTCTTCTGGAATCCAGCCACCGGAGTCTTCGCCGGCGCACTAGCAATCAGCGCAGCAGTGCGTGCCGCGTGCAGAATGCGGCTGGAGGAGAGATCATCGGTGTAGGCGTATCCGGTGCGCTCGCCGGAAACCACCCGCACGCCACAGCCTGCGGAGATACCCTGCGAAGCCGACTTTACCATCGACTCATCCACCATTAGAGACGTGGAAGAGAGATATTCAAAGTAAAGATCGGCATAGTCGCCGCCCGCTGAAAGCGCGGCCGCGAGGTAATGTTCCAGATCGTTTTCGGTGACGCCGTAATGGTCGAAGAAAAAACGCTGCTTATCGGAGAGAAGTTGTTTATCCAAGTTTTTACTCACAAGGCTTTTACTCACAGGAATTAGATGTCGCCCCGTCGGACGCGGACTCAGTTGAGGGGGAAGATTCATTATCCCACATGCAATCGAGATCGGATGGCGAAAACATTCACAGGCAAAATGTGACGATGGTCACATGTCACAGACGAACCAGGCGGTCAGGTCGCAGAATCGAGCCGGACAATCTTGCATGAGCAAAGTCAAATGCCGACGGTGACGCCGCAAGCATTGACTCGCACCGTGCAGGATTTTCTGAGCGAGGCCGCCGGAGCCGTGGTGCTGGAAAATGGCGCCGTGGCGTTTGATCTGGCGCAAAGCAAATATTCAATTTCAGGTGAATCCAACCGGTGTCTGCTCCATCTGTGGTCGGCGGAGCGGAATTCTGTGCGCCGTGTGCTGGAAGCTGAAGTCAAGAATGGAACGTTGCGGCTTGCGGTGCAGCGGCTCGGTCAGGCGCGCCCTTCCAAACTTGAAATATGCCGTGAACGCGATCGTCGCTCGCCTACCGCCCGCCGAGTGGCGCGGATGGCGTACGAACAGAAGTTGCGGAGGACGCTCGACCGGCATTTTCCCGAGTTCAAGTTGACCAGGCTTACCACCGGCGCCGATCTGGAAAAATCTTTTGGCCCGGTGTATGCGCGAGGCTTGATGCGCCATGGCCGGTCGGCCTTTGCCTTGCTTGGGGTGAATGCTCAGGAGACGCAGCAATCCATCGACGCCGCGCTGACCTTCGGCATTCTGTGGCTTGACGTTTGCCGACAAGCACAGGCTGCAAATGTACTGGTGGAAGGACTCAAGCTATTTGTTCCGGATGGAACCTCGGCGCTGGTTCGGGAACGGATGGCGAATCTGAACCGCGATGTAGCCAAGTGGTCACTGTTCGAACTGAACGAACGCCATGACGCACTCGTGGAGATCGACTGCGCGGATCGGGGAAATGTATCAACCAGACTGGTTCACGCCGCGGATGACGTGGCCGCCCGGGCACGCTTCGAAGAGTCGATCACGCGAGTGCGGGAGATTCTGCCAAATTGCGAGGTCGGCGTGCTGTCGCCAGGGGAGATTGCATTCCGCTGGCGCGGACTGGAATTTGCTCGGGCGCGGCTGGGCGGTATTCCGGGATCATTCCGCAGTACGCAAGAGATCGTGTTCGGCGTGGGTGCTGAGGAGCGGATCCTCGAAACAGGCAACGAATCCGAGTTTATTGAACTGGCGCACTGCTTACGCGATGTGCGTCACCCCTACGGCCCGAGGCAACATCCGCTATGGCGCCTTCGTCCCGAAAGATGGCTGGAGTCTCTGGTAGCTGGCGATGTGAGTGTTGTCGATGGCCGACTTGATCCCTTATGGCAGTATTCGCAGATTCCCGCTTTCTCTGCTTCGGACCGCGCCATGATCGATGTGCTCACGGCTACTCACTCCGGAAGGCTGGCAGTGGTAGAACTGAAGGCGGATGAAGACATCCACCTGCCGCTGCAAGGACTGGACTATTGGTCACGCGTGGAATGGCATCACACCCGCGGCGAGTTCACCCGCTTCGGCTATTTCGGTGGCACGGAGCTTTCATTAGACAAACCATTGCTGTTTTTGGTGGCGCCTGCGCTCCACGTCCATCCCACCTCCGACACGTTGCTGCGTTACCTTTCGCCCGAAATCGAATGGCAGGTTGTGGGCATTGACGAACGCTGGCGCGAGGGAGTAAAAGTCGTGTTCCGGAAGCGACCGGAGCGGAACACGCAACATGGATCAGAATTATCTAATCGTGCAGCCAGTTGAATTCGGTGGCGCGCCTCGCCCGAGGTTGCAGCTCAAAGACGTCTACAAAACTTACACAGCCGAATTCAGGCGCTGGCTTGCGATTACGGCTCCGACCTCGTTGCTGGCTTCGGTAGTCCTGTTGATGGCGGACCGTAAAATCGTTCAGATATTTAGAAGCTTTCCGATAACTCAAATTTCCTTTCACATGCTGGAAGTCGCTGAAGGAGGCTCGCTTCGCTACGGCAGCTTTTTTATAAGCTGGTTTCTCGGCTGCTTTGCCCTCGCGGCAATCGCGACGGTTATAAATGGTCTGAATGAAGGTGAAAGCGATGACGTTTGGATAAGTGACAGCTTCCAGCGGGCACGTGAACGCTTCGGACCACTGCTCGTGACGGCGATCTTGACGTACGGCATATTTCTTATAGGTATGGCAGCGGCCGAGGTTATTATCTCCGCGTCGATCCGGGTGGTGGGCTGGGCGCGTTTCGCTCGTTTTAACTACTGGGCGAGCTCAATCGGTGTTGTGGTTGTGGGCAGCATCGTCGGTTGGTTCGGTATGGCGATTCCACTCATTCTGGCTGATGGTACCGGAGTCTGGTCCGCTCTTAAGAGAAGCGTGAAGATCAGCGATGGCTACGAAGTTTTTATATTTCTGCTGATCTGTGAATCTATGGTCGGCACTTACGTGGCGTGGTACGCGGTTTCCTA
>JBAVUV010000284.1:0-3316 GCA_049696955.1 Candidatus Sulfotelmatobacter sp.
GGCCTGCCATGCGTCCCACATCCCGGAGTCCTTCAGCATTTGTTCGGAGCCGGTTTCGCGCAGGGACTGTTCGATCTGTGTGCGGGTGAAACGGGGGCCGATTTTTTCTGGAAGATTGGCCAGGGCAAAGGAAAATTCGGCGGCTTCGGCCACATCTTTCTTAAGCTGTACGAAGTCGACTTTGTCGTAGGTGTCAGAGACGGCGTGGTAGTTTTCCAGATAGTTCGCCTCATCCTGATCGGCGACGAAAGTTGGAACGCCTTCCAGCATGAAATCGAAATGATCTGTGCCCCACTCCATGTCGGTCTTCAGTTCGGTGAGTCCAAATTGACGGAGCGGGGCGATAATCGTTTTCGCACTTTCGAGGACTTCTTTGTGGCCGCCGGTGGAGAATCCCGTGGTCTTGCCGGTTCCGGAATCGTAGATAATGACACCGGCGGCTTTGTCGAGTTCAGGCCGATGAGCTGTGGAATAAGCTCGCGAGCCGAGCAAACCTTCTTCTTCGCCGGAAAAAAGAATGAAGCGTATGGATCGGCGCGGCTTCAGACCAGAAGCTTTAATCGCCCGCAGCGCGTCCACGACCATCACGGCATTGCAACCGTTATCGAGTGCGCCGGTGCCCAGCTCCCACGAATCCAGGTGAGCTCCGAGAATCACGAATTCGTCGGGCTTCTCGCTGCCTCTAATCTCAGCTACCACATTGGCGGACTTGATGGAGCCACCGATGCGATCGGGAATGCTCAGGTCTGCCCAGACAGGATGACCGGAGGCCAGTAGACGTCCAATGCGCTCGCCATCTTCGCGGGCCAATAGAACTTGAGGAATGCGGTCGATTTCTCCAGCAACAGAATTCGTGTGACGGTAGAGAATGTCATGTTCCCGGGTGGCGATAAAAGCGACGGCTTTCGCTTTACCGTGCACAGCCGCAGTGATGACAGGCGGAGCAATTGCATATTCAGCGAAAAGATCATCCCAGGTTTTCAGTACGACGGAATGCACCAGCACGATTTTGCCGGAAATGTCGCCGGCTTTTTTGAATTCAGCGGCGCTGCCGTTGCCCACGTCGACCACCGGGACGTGCTTGACCGGAGCCAGTGCGGGAGCCCAAGCGATGGAGACACAGCGCACACGGAAGTGGATGCTTGGAATCTGGGTGAGCTTGGGATCAAGGGCGGTCCCGGTAGCGCTGACGCTCATCTCGGTCGCGCCCTCCGCCCAGGAGTGAGGGATAGTGAATTCTTCCGTGTGGACGCTATCGGCGCCAGCCACTTTGAACATTTGTACGCCCCAATCGATGGCGCGCTGCATGGCGAGGGTGCCGGGGACGCGACCGCCGATTTCGTCTGTCAGTTCGCGCAGGTCGTGCTCCATCGGTGACGGTTCTAGCGCGGATTGAATGATGCGAGCGTTGTCGCCGGAGTCAGTTGGTTGGGGCGCCGCAAGGGAGAGGCAGCTCAAGATGAAGCACAGACAAACAATTTTCACTGGGCGCATCGGGTGCATTAGAAATGAATTTGCGGAAAAGAGCAAAACACTTTATCGCAGAGTGCGCCAAGGGCGGACGCGGAGAGCGCTGAGAAAAGGCTTTGCTTCACCTTACTTTGGTGGAAGTGGATTCATTTTGTCGAGTATGTTGACAGTCTCCAGAATCGTGCTGCCGGTGATTTCCAGACTTTTCGGGCTGAGCTTATCGATGGTATCTTGTGGCGTGTGCCAGAAGACGTTGTTGTAACCGTAATCGAAATCGATGAGATCAGCGCAGGGTACGCCTCGTTGCATAAACGGAATGTGATCGTCCGTTACCTGATTATCACGAGCGAAGAAGTGAGATTGATAACCGAGGCGCGAGGCCGCCTGATAGACGACTTCTTCCAGCCAGGGCGTCGAGTTTTCGTCACGATCGATGTTAAGGTCGGCGTCGCCGATCATATCTGCCAGCAGGAATGCTTTGATTTTCTTCAGGGTTCCGTCTGCTTGCCACTCTTCCGCCAGATGACGAATTCCATACAGGCTGTCTTTTTCGAAGGGCATTTCGGTATCCGGCTTCATCGCTTCCTCGGCATCGTCCCAAACCAGCCAGACGCTGTAACCGTCGCGTTTCTTGCCGCGCAGTTGGTTCGCTATTTCAAGCAAGAGTGCGCTGGAGGATGCGCCATCGTTGGCGCCAATGTAGGACGTGTTGCGCAGGGGATAATTCGTATCGTAGTGGCTGGCGATGACGATGATGCCGTCGCGCGTACCGGGAAATTTTGCGACGATGTTCCGCACGGGAAATTTGCCCTCGGGAGTATCAGCGGTAAACACGTCATCTTCGACTGCATCTCCCTTGAGCTGAGAAGTGATGTAGGATTCCACTTTCTTGTGATTCGCGCTCCCGAGCGGGCGCGGGCCAAGAGCGACCATTTCTTTCACGTATTGCATGGCGCGTGCAGAATCGAAGGCCGGAGGCGGTCCGCTATCGGCGGGAAGCGAGAGCGTTGGCAGCGATGGCGGTGCTGCAGCGGGCTGGGTTTGCGCTTTTACGGGAGTGGCATCCTGATCGCGGTTGCAGGCCACGATTGCAATCGCGATTGAGAGCAACAGAATGCGCAGCGCCATTTTCTTGCTCTTCGTTTCTTCGTTCCTGGTTTCTTCGTTCTTGTTCCTGCTGCTGATCATGGATTGAACCTCAACCGATAAGTAGCGCCGCCGAACGATATTATGCCGTCGACTTTTTGTCCTGGCGCGCGCGGCGCTGCTTGGGATGGACCGCCCAGGCTATGCCAATGCTCACGGCATACAGCGCGACCATGGGAGCGGCAAAAATGCACATGTTCAAAACATCGGGAGTGGGGCTGACAATCGCGGCGATAATGAAGATGACGAGGATGGCGTAACGGAAATTCTTCCACATAAACCCCGCCGTGATAATGCCCATCAACGCCAGAAAGAAGATAAGGATCGGCAGCTCGAAAACCAGTCCCATCCAAAGGATGATGCTGAGAAACAGGGACGTGTATTCGCCGATGGTGATCATGGGCTGGAATTGCCGGCCGAAATGAATAAGAAAGCCAAGTGCTTGCGGGTAGACGATTTTGTAGCCGAAGTATCCGCCGGTTGTGAACAGCGCGATGGTCGAAACCATGAAAGGCACCACATAGCGCTTCTCATTGCGATAAAGGCCGGGGGAGATGAACATCCAGACCTGATACAGGACGAAGGGCGAGGTGAGAAAGAGTCCAGCCAGGGCGGCGATCTTCAAGTAAAGGTTGAAGGGCTCGGTGGGATTGAGATAGACCAACTTCTCAGACATGCCATTGTCTCGAAGCGCCTTCAT
>JBAVUV010000285.1:0-1753 GCA_049696955.1 Candidatus Sulfotelmatobacter sp.
GGCGAATGGTCTCGATCCCGACTTCCCGCATTCCGAGCGGGTAGCCAGTTTAGCTCTTCAACTCTACGATGGCCTGCTGGCGTGGGGATGGCAGCCTTCCGTAGATGCGGCCTCCGCCCGCTCCAGCCTGCTCGCCGCCGCTCTTCTGCACGATGTCGGCAAATCCGAAGGTCAGAAGGGACATCATAAGGCGACGTTCGACTTGATTCGCGCCCATGGAAATCCGCTGGGATGGAAACCCGTGGACCTGCAGCGCGCCGCTATCGTCGCTCGTTTTCACCGCGGAGCCCTGCCCACCAGAAAGCACAAAACTCTGCGCGATCTTCTTCCTGACGAGCAGAAAGCCGCTATCCAACTTGCAGCCGTTCTGCGTCTGGCGAACGCCCTGGACACCGCCCACGACGGCCTCATTCGTCGCATTCAGATTGAAAATGATCCCATTACGACCAAATCGAATGAAGCTTTAGTGATCGCCGCCGAAGGTTACTCGCCGCTGGGACCTTCCGCCCAGACCATCGCCGCCGAACGCCATCTGCTGGAGACTCTTCTGCGCCGGCCAATAATCATTAGGCCTCTGATCCCCGCGCGAGTTGCAAAGTTTCACGTAAGGACAACCGGGGCGGTTGCGCGCCCAAGCGCAGCGAGGCGTCGCAAAACTAAATCTCGCGTAAGAGCAAGTTCGTAGTCAGTAGCTTTCCAGTCACTTTCCACGAGAAACACCAGCAGCTACAACTGAAGAGCCCATGACTCACGCCCAACTTGTCGAGAAAGCCGTGCGCTGGCTGCGCCGCTACCGTTGCGGAGTGGTGCTCTCCGAGCAAGCCTGCGTTAGTGGCGAGATGCCCGACGCCATCGGCTGGAAGCGTGCCTGCCATTCCGTGCTGGTCGAGTGCAAAGTTACGCGTTCCGACTTCCTTGCCGACCGCGCCAAGCCGTTCCGCGTGAAGCCCGAACAGGGCGTGGGAAGTGAGCGCTTCTACTTAGTTCCCGCCGAACTCGTACGCTGCGAAGAACTCCCCCCAGGATGGGGACTACTCGAACTCCGACGCGGCAGAATCGAGACGACGCATCCTTCGGCGAAAAATCTTCGCACAGCCAGCGGATTTCGCTACGAAATGAATCTGCTGCTGGCCAGCCTGCGCCGCGTGGAGGTCCGCGTAGAACCGCAAAGCATTACTGACTTTCTAAAGTGGAAGAACCGCATGGCGGAATACAATCGCGGCACATTGCCCGAAGGGCTGGCTTCCGCAGACGAAGAACTCAACGTATTCCTGGAGCCCGATCTGAGCGCCGAGATGTAAATTCTGTCCTAACAGCCAAGAGCTACAGGCTCGTTACAATTCCCTGCGCCCCTCCATCGCCTTGAGCATGGTGATCTCATCGGTGTACTCGATGTCGCTTCCGACCGGAATGCCCATTGCGATCCGCGTCACCCTCACTCCGGCGCGCTTCAGTTGCTGCGAAAGGTACGCGGACGTGGCTTCTCCCTCAACCGTGGGATTGGTGGCTACGATCACTTCATCCACATTGCCCGCGTCAACGCGCGCGATGAGATTGGCGATGCGCAACTGCTCCGGGCCAACTCCGTGCAACGGCGAAAGCGATCCGTGCAGCACGTGGTAGACGCCATTGAAGTGCTTGGTTTTTTCGATAGCGGCAATATTGGTCGGTTCTTCGACGACGCAGACCAGTCGCTGGTTGCGGGTCGCGCTGGTGCAGTAAACACAAGGATCAACATCAGTGATGTTGTTGC
>JBAVUV010000286.1:0-4047 GCA_049696955.1 Candidatus Sulfotelmatobacter sp.
GTGGAGAGTTGCTCAGCCGCTGGGACGACTTGCAGCGTCGCGATCTCGCCGCTTTCCAGAAATTAACCGCGGAAGGCAGTTTGTCTACGGTGGTTGTTCCCCCCGCTGGACGGGCTGTGGAAGAGGAGAACAGCGAAGCCCACTGAAGCTTACTGGCGTAGATCCGCTGATAGCTTGAGATGACCTTGGTATTACTTCCGTGCCACTTCGATGGCACTGTTGTGCCTTGTGCGGCGTATGCTCCGCTGCTATTTTGCCGATAGTGATGCTGAACCTCCCCTGAGGTGATGTCAGATTTGACATGGGGGTATCTATGAGGCTCATGCATCTTTGTTACGCGGCGGTCGGTTTCGCGGTGGCTCGCTGGATATTTCGTCGCCAGCCAGTAGTAGACCCCATGACCAGGTTGCGTTCTTCGGGCCTTCTTTAGAGGAGAAGAGGCTTCGTCCGGTATTGGGCGCGCGCCCCGTTGCGCCTCCATTTCGTCTAGCGCGCGCCCTTTCACTCTTCGGTTAGGCCTTTCCCCGGGAGTGCTAGCACTTCGGTGTGCCTGAGTTATCTCTGTTTTACCCCTTATTCTCACTACAATTCTGGAAGTAGCCATGGGCTTGCAGTGATTCACTGCAGTGCCGCAGTGTGATCCTGTCTGGCACCGAGCAGAATCGGGCGGATTGCGATCCGGCTTTTGAGAGTCTTGGTGCGAAGACTAACAACATTCCGTTTGACGGCGGTGCTGCTGCTTTTCGCGGTGCTGTTTGCGCTTGTCTTGCCGGAATGGGTCAGTGCACAGGACGATGCCAACGACGCTCCGCTGGGGGATGTTGCCCGCAGCTTTCGAAAGAAGGTTGCTCCATCCGAACTGGTGATTGATAACGATAATTTTTCCACCGTTGTGGAGGATGCGGAGCGCCGGCGAGCAGCCGGGACCACGATGGTGTTTTCGCTTGATCCCGGGGAAAATAATTTTCACATCTCCTCGCCGGACGTGAGTTGCAGTCTTTCCTTCACTGCCAAGACCAGTGCGCTGCTGGCTGATCCTGTGGCGCTGGACGAGTTGCCGCGAAGCGAACTGGCCAAACTGGATGGGCCGGCAACGATCGATGGAGATTCCTTGCAGGTCACAATGCACAACGGAAGTTCCTGGGAACTACGCGAGGTGGTGATCGGATTGACCATTCTGCGCCGCCCTGAGGCTGGCGATGCAAGTGCCTCTTATGGCAAAGCGCGAATTGTGCCTGCGGCGGCAGGTGTTGGTACTCAACCGCCGCAAGATTCTTCCCAGAAGCAGCCCGATGTTACCGTGTTGTTGCGCGTGAAAGGATCGGCGGCGCCAACTGCGACAGCACTATTTCGCACGCAATTGAATTTTGCTCTTTTCCCCGATCAGGAGTGGCACTGGGCAATCGTGCGTGCAAAGGGAGTTCCGCCTCCGCGGCCTGCGACAGAAACGACGACGCAACTCGATCAGGTCTCTGCACCGCCGATTTTCGTGGCACCTCCCGATGCAACTACGCAGACTTCGGTTTCGGCTCCGGTTACGACTCCTTCCAATTCCGAAACTGCGATCCACTAAATATCGGGCTATGATCTTTCGGAGCGACTCCGATAGTTTCTAACTTTCTGCCGTGCTATCAAAATCTTAAGGCCTGAGAGCCCGGAGAACAGCCGCAGTGCATACAGAGAGACCGTCGGAGGATTGAGCCTGCCGTGTTAAACTGACCACAAATCCCACACCAAGGACAGGCGATGAAATTTGGAGTCATCATCTTTCCCGGTTCGAACTGTGACCACGACGCCTTCTGGACGATTCAGCAGGTTGCCAAGCAGCCGGTTACGTTCTTATGGCACGAATCGCAGGATCTGGAGAATTGCGATGCCATTATCGTTCCGGGAGGATTTGCTTTCGGAGACTACCTGCGAACCGGGGCCATTGCAAAGTTTTCGCCTGTGATGGAATCGGTGCGTCGATTTGCCGATGGCGGAGGCCTGGTGCTGGGAATCTGTAATGGCTTTCAGATTCTGTGCGAGTCGGGACTGCTGCCTGGTGCGTTGATGCGCAACGCAGGTCTTAAATACGTCTGCAAACCGGTGCAGGTGCGGGTTGAAAATGTTGCCACTCCGTTTACAAATGCCTGTTCGCAAGGAGAAGTGTTAACCATTCCCATTGGCCATATGGAGGGTAATTACTTCTGTGATCAGGCAACGTTGGATGAACTGATGCGGACCAATCGCATCGTGTTTCGGTACTCCACGGCGGGTGGCGAGATTTTAGAATCGGCCAATCCTAACGGTTCGCTGGAGAATATTGCCGGCATTTGCAACGCGGATGGTAACGTGGTGGGCATGATGCCGCATCCCGAACGATCTGCTGAGCCCGAACTGGGCGGTATCGATGGAATGAAGATATTTAATTCCATGGTGGGGGCAATGGCCAGCCGGTAGATTCTTTCTTGACGCCGCAGATTTCCCAGCAACAAAAATTACATTTGATAATCCAATTTGTTCCTGTTAGTGTGTGCGCGAAGCACTTCCCCTATTCGCCCCAGAACTGAAAACGTTCGAGACAACTTAGGGAGGAGTGTGCCTGATGACGTCGAAGCAGATACTTGACGCTTTTTCTGAGACTCTCATGCGCGACGAGCGCATCTTGAGTCCTCGCGAGCGGGAATTGCTGATGAGCCTTGTGAACAATGCAAGGAACGAATCCAGCAACAATCCTGAGATTCAGTCCGCCGTTACCGCCGCCATTGCCCGCTCCGTGGGTGAGACAGTCGCGCAACGCGCTTTTGCATTGTTGGGTAGCAGCATCGTAGAGCAGATCGTGAGCCGTGGAGCCGCATCTTCTGCGGCGGAAGAGAGCCTTCCTATTTTATTCGGTGGCCCCCAACCCCCGAGCGGGCCTCAGCCGCCTTCCGGTTCCCCCCTGGATCGACCGGCGGGTCCGCAACCGCCGAGCGGCCCACAACCGCCGAGCGGTCCGCAACCACCGAGTATCAGTCTGCGGCAACAAGGCGTTGGGACGCGAGAAACAGCAGCAGTAAAAGAGCCCAAGAGCCGTACCGCAGTTCTGGATTCGCCCGAGGTCGTTCGAGCAGAATGCGTTGTACTCGATGAATTTCTGGCGCCGCAGGAGACGCAGGAACTTATCCGCTACACGCTGGAGCACGAAAGCGAGTTCACAGCCAGTGAAGTGATTTCGCCCAGCGGCGACCCTGGAGTCGCCGACTACAACCACCGGCGTTCACGAGTTCTCATGGAGCCGGGACCGTGGGAGGACATGATTCTGGATCGTATTCGGTTAGTGCTTCCGAGAGTTTTGCAGCAACTTGGGATGCAAGAGTTTCCGGTAGCGCGAACCGAGGTGCAGATCACGGCCAGCAATGATGGCGATTTCTTCCGGGCTCATTGTGATGATGCCCAGGAGAGAATTGCTTCCCGCCGCCTGACGTTCGTCTATTTCTTCCATCGCGAGCCGACTCAGTTCGAGGGGGGAGAGCTGCGTCTGCACGACTCAACCAGGAGTGGCGACCATCCCAACGTCACCGGCAGCTATCAGTCAATCGTGCCGCAGCAAAACCAGATTGTATTCTTCCCGTGCTCGACACTGCATGAAATCACGCCAGTGCAGTGCCGGTCGCGAGAATTCGCAGACAGCCGCTTTACGGTGAATGGATGGCTTCACCAATAAAAGACGGAGCATGGCTTGAGTGGATTGCAGGCCTGATGGGAGCGGCATCGCGGGAGCGTCACACCGCGATGCTGCCTCCACAAAAGTTTCATTGCCTGCTGGACGAACTACCGTTGCACTTGATTCCGCAACACGGATTAGATCGCCGGCTTCAGCGGGCGGATACTTCTCAGCAACTATTTCTTAATCCGGAATGCTTCGTATTGCCACCCGGAGTAGCGCCGCCGGAGTTGGAAGCCCATCGCGAGTTGTTGGAGGGATTCTATTTGCCGAGCACCGTCGCCTGGGTTCGGGACTCGGGCACTGGCTCGCTGCATCCGTTCTGGCTTGGGCCTCAACTTGACGCACTGGTTTCGAAT
>JBAVUV010000287.1:0-1511 GCA_049696955.1 Candidatus Sulfotelmatobacter sp.
CGCCTGAAGTTTCCGTTCACGCTGACCGGCACCTTGACGAACCCGCAGTTTGCGGTTGTTCACTGAGGCAACTGCAAAAATCTCGTTCGGGATATGCACGCGTGGACGGCGTTTGCATCCAATCGGCTAATACATGGCGAAAGGCGTTCGCCGCAAGGGAGACAGAATGCTAATTATTTTGATCGTTCTACTTTTGATTGTCGTATTTGGCGGATATCGTGTGGGGCCTGGAATTGGCTACTACGGTGGTGGCGGTCTCGGGCTGATTTTGTTGATCGTGATCATCTTGCTGCTATTGCGAGTTATTTGAGCGAGAAGACAAGACAGAGAATTGGCAGGAATCTGCGTGGGCTCCCACAAGCCAACGCGGTTCCTGCCTTTTTTCTGTCCGCGTTAGGAAATATTTCCGCAGCAGGCGATCCTGAATCCGAACAAGACGAATGGCTTTGTGCGGGAGCCGGTTCTCCGGTATACTCAAGGTTTGCTGTCTATATAAGATTCTCTGTTTAGGAGCGCACTCCGATGCCGAAGCGCACATTTCAACCGAATCGCCGCCACCGCGCCAAGACGCATGGCTTCCGGACCCGCATGAAGACCAAGGCGGGCCAGGCCGTACTGTCGCGCCGTCGCGCCAAGGGCCGCAAGCGCGTCTCTGTCAGCCCCGGCTACCGCGACTAACCATAGTCGCTGCATTCACCTGGATCTCACCGTCGAAACTTCCTGATTCTCTGGGGATTGCGGTTCCATACCGCTGCCTCGTCAGGCAATCTGCCCACATTGCGGATGTCCGTGAGCCGGGTTGCGCGACAATAGGACGAACGGTGAGCGATGCCAGCCCTATCTCCAGTTCGAGTCGGCAAGCCCGTCGCGACTTCGCGACAGGAGTCCAAGCTGCGCAAGCATGCCGACTATCAGCGGGTCTATCGCGAGGGAAAACGGCAGTCGTTGCCGCTGATGACGTATTTTTTCGCGGCTCGCAAGCCGCAGGATGAGGCCGCGAAGCCTGGGCAGACTCAGAAATCTGAAATTCTTCCCGGATCTAGGGTCGGCCTAACGGCCGGACGAGTGCTGGGAAATGCGGTGGACCGCAACCGCATCAAGCGGCGTATGCGACAGGCGATCCGGGGCGCGCAGACGGAATTGACCGCCGATGTCGACGTGGTGCTTCATCCTCGGCGGACGGTGCTGGAAGCCGACTTCTCTCAGATTGAACGGGATGTGTTACGGGCGTTTCGCGCAGTAGAACTGGCACTGAAACCGTCCGCCGACCCAAACTCGAGCCATGGCAACTAGTCAGGAGCTACGTGCGGCCAGGGTTGAGCGCCTGGCGCGCTTCTATCAGCGATGGATTTCTCCCGGCCTCCATGGCTTGTCGGGCTCGCTGCTGCCGATGCCGGCCGGATGTCGTTTTCAGCCGACATGCTCGGAATATGCCGCGATCGCGGTGGCGCGCTACGGCTGGCTGCGCGGCTCTGGCATGGCGCTGCGGCGAATTTCGCGCTGTCATCCGT
>JBAVUV010000288.1:0-9376 GCA_049696955.1 Candidatus Sulfotelmatobacter sp.
ATGGCAGCGGCCAACTGCAGCCGCTGGGCGAAGAAGAACGGCGCATCTACGAGGAAATGAAATCCTGGGAGAAGAGCAGCTTCACCCGCATCAACGCCTTCCAGGACAACATCGCTCAAGGCCTGCCGAACGATTGGCGCTGCCGCGCGGGCGCGCGCTATCTCTACATCTGCGAAGATGGATTAGTTCACTATTGCTCGCAACAGCGCGGATATCCCGGCGTGCCGCTTGCAACCTATACCCGCGACGACATGCGCCGCGAATACCTCACAGAAAAAGGCTGCGCGCCGCATTGCACGGTTTCGTGCGTGCACCAGGTTTCGATCTTCGATAGTTGGCGCGCGCCACAGCATCCGGCACCGTCGGCTCTGGCAGCAACGCCAACTGGCGATCTCGTACAGATAAAGTAATCCGATTTGAAAGGGCGCAGCTTTAGCCGCGCCGGATTACTTCTTCGGCTGCGCGCTCGGCGGCAGAATCCCATTCAATCGCAGGTACTGCGCGGCCGCCGCATAGTGATCCGCCCATCCGCTGGCCAGACCCAGCGCGGCCATGGCGCGCGGAAACTGATGTCCGCCGAAAAGCTCAACGCTGTCGCCGAGTTTTGAATCATCCATCTTACCGAGGGCTTCTCCGCAAAAGTCGAAGGAGGCGGTAGCTGCTGCCAGCAGCTTGTCCTTGGAATCTGTTTCTTTCACCTCTTCAGTTTTGGGCGCAGGAACGTCCGCGGCCTTGGAACATCCGCCATTATTGGACCCAATAATATGGACGACCAGATGTGCGAAAGTCATCTGATCCGGCGTAGGTTTGTAATTGAACTTGTCGGCGGGCATCGAGGAAATAGCGCCGAGAATATTGTTACGCGAGCGTGGCAGCAGCATCCGCAGCGAAGCAGTTACAGGATCCTTCACCGGCGCCGCAGTGGTTGCCGGTGCAGCGGACGCTTGAGCGAAACCGAATACGCTACCTGCGAAGATACACAAAAACGCAAATGTGAGTTTCATCGGATATCTCCTGAAGGATTCCAGCATACCGCAATTACCCATCGACTAGGAGAACGCGGCCCCCGCCGCCGCTCCGGCAAGTGTGAAAAATGCCCACCATCCAAAGACAACCGCATAGGCCGTGCCACTTTTTACTTTGCTCACACAAGTGAAGCCGATGGCAGTGAGCACCAGCGTCCAGATCATGAAGATGTCGAGAGCCGACGCCAGATTGTAGAGAAGAACATTCCCCGCCGGACTCATAAAATAACCGGGATTGGTGGCCACCGGATTCTGAAAGGAAAACGAATCAGGACTGATTCCGGCGACCACGGAGAGCATGGCCAGCACTGACTTCAGCATGAGAGGCAGCGCGGCATAAACCACGATGGCCAGCGAGACTTTAAAGGAAATGTCCGCTCCCGCAGCCAGTTTGAAAGTGGCGAAAAGCGCGGTCGCGATAATCAGCCAGAAGATGAGCGTGATCACCGGGAACGTGTAGGAGATAATCTGTGTGACCTTTGCGCCGTTTTGCATGCGCTCTTCGCGCTGATCTGCCGGCATCTGTTCCAGGCGCGCTTGCGCTTTCGGCTGCGCCTGCATCTGATTTTCCATGATCCTACGGAAGCCGATTTTCTGCCCAGCGGTGTAAACAAATACCGTCGACACCACGATCATCAGCAAAAACGGCGCCCACCAGCTTGCATTACGCCGAAGATCGGTGAAAGTTTTGGAGGGCGCGATGAAAGTGTCGACGATCCGCGCAGCTTCTGAAAGCGGCGCCGTCGCAGGCACGGGCGCGGGTGAGGACACCGGCGGGAGCGGAGCTGCGGCCATTTCTTGCCTCCTGTGAAACGCGAGGGAATTCTATTCCCGAGGCTCGGGCGAGACAAGCGCGTTTAAGATATTTTTATGCAGAATGTGACTCCGGTGGCGATGGCGGCTCTCGGTCTTGAACTTGCTCCGGCCGTTTTATTCGGCTGCGCCGGTGAGCGGGTGGCAAGAGCCGTGCAACGTTGGCCGGTCACTTTGCGCCTCGGTCTTCCCGCGTTGCTGGTCGCGCCTTACGCGATGGTTGCCCTCTCCGCCCACATATTCCAGTGGACCTGGTTGGCACTCTACATGTTCTTGCCAGTAGCGATCGCTGCGCTACTCATGCGAGCTGCGGCCATCGACCCCAAGCAGCTCGGCGACTGGCGCGACGCTTTCATCCTGCTCGTCCTGGGCCTGGCGGTCGATTTGCGCTGGTTCGATACCGCATGGCCCGCCGGACTGCGCGCGTTGAACGAATTATTCCTCGTGGACGCCGGCCTGTACGGGTTTCTGGCCATCCGCCAGTTGCACGGAGTTGGATTCGATTTTCACTTCAAGTGGAGCGATTGGAAAACCGGCTTGCGAGAACTCATTTTCTTCACGCCCATCGTGATCGCTCTGGGATTGGCTCTGGGCTTCATCCATCCTCATCGCAACCTGCCGGGAATCGGCAATGCACTTCTGCGCTGGATTTTGATATTTTTCTTTACCGCCGTGCCCGAAGAGCTTTTCTTTCGCGGCTGGGTGCAAAATTTATTAGAGCGACGCATCGGACGCCGCACGGCTCTGGTTATCGCGTCGATTCTCTTCGGCCTCTCGCACTTCAATAAGCGGTCGGCCCATTTCAACTGGCGTTATGTGTTGCTGGCCACGATTGCAGGTATTTTCTACGGACGCGCCTGGCGTGAGCGCCGGCGTATTCCGGCTTCAACAATCACTCACGCCAGCGTCGATTGGCTCTGGGGATTATGGTTCTAACGGTTTGAGCTCCCCAATCACTGTCGTCCCAGGTATCGGATCCGCCCGGTGAACGCCCGGCCATTGCCATCGATCAAAGTCGGAACCGGATGCGTTGGATCGAGCACGGCGTTCGCCAATATGTAGTTCGCGTGGTTGGTGAAATTGTCGAAGCCGCCGCGCAGCGCCCAATAACGCCCGAACATATGAAACCGCTTTTCGAATTGCAGATTCACCGTGTAATACATGGGAAGACGAAAGGTTCCCGGAGGATCGCCGGGATAAATCCGCCCCTGGTCAGTAGTGGCGTTGAACGGCAGGCCAGTGCGCACTTCGGTGGAGTAAACCAGATCCACTTTGTGCAGAATCGGCAGTTTGAAAAATGGCAGCACACCATATCCGACAAAACGGTTGGGCGTATCCCACGGATAAGGTCCGGGCAATTGCGGACTCAACAACGGTATATCCAGACTGAAATCAAATACCTGATTGGTATGCGCGCGGGAGCGCGTATAGGCGCCGAAAATTTCGTAATACTGTCGAAAGCGATGCCGGGCGCTGATCTCAAAGGCATCGTAGCGGTCATCGCGTCCATTCTCGAGAAAGTAGTTGCCGTCCACCGCGCCATTCAGCGTGTTGTAGGCGAAGCCATGCACGCCGCGTTTTTCGATGAACTCCAGTTTCAAAAAAATGGCGCCCGGCAGTCTCTTCTCCAGCCCAACACTCCAGTTCAAATACCGCGGCGCTTCGAGTGTATTCCGGTTCGCCTCGAATGTAGTCGGCACGGGCACGGGCGCGCTCGTGGGATTTCCATTGGCATCCGTCGGCTGCCCACTCGGATTGAAAAAATAGTCGACCCTCGTCCCCTCGAATGGCTGGTGGAGCAGACCCAGATTGGTTGTGTCATAGACGATGCCAACCCCCGCCGAGAGCTTGGTATTCCCTTCATTGTCGAGAATGTAAGTTCCGGCCAGCCGCGGCGAGAATAATGGCGTCCGAAGTATTTGATCCCAATCCAGGCGTAAGCCGGGCTCGATCAGTAACCGATTCGTGATCAGCCATCGATCCTGGGCGTAGGCGCTAGCCTCGGAGTTATAGATTGTCGAGTAGTTTCCCCCGAAAAACACTGAATAGCGCGAGCAAGTAATCGACGGCGCTAAAGGAACGCCATTCGCGTCAGCAGGGCAAGGCTGGAATGGCTCATTCGGCTGCAGATACGAAATCGGCTGACGCAGAAATTGCGCGGCGTAATTCAAACGGTCGAGGTCCGTGCCGACCTTGATGTCATGGCGGCCATGCCACTGCTGCGGCGGCAAATAAAGATTTGCAATGCCTTGCACTCTGCGGGCCAGCGCCTGCTCATTCAGGTAATAGTTTCCTCCCGCGCCCTGCGGCGATTCAATGTAGGGCCCAGTGCTCTGCGGAGTGATCCCCACACTGTATTGGGCTACGCCGAATCCACTTTCCAGCAACGCCCCGCCGCGAAAATAATATTGGTCTTTGAGCGAGCCGATGTAAGCCGTTTCCGAGTCAGTCGGAGTGGTGGGCTGCGGTTGCAGCACTGACAGTCCATCGTATTCATCGTGATAGTAGTTCGACAAAAAGCTGAGAGTCACAATGTTGCGGGTCGTCAGATTCGATTGCAACTTGGCGAGGTTGTCCACGCGCCAAACGTGGTCCGCATCGGCGCCGTCGGGCAATTGCTTCGTGATGTTATTGTCGTATTCGCCGTCGAGCGCATCGATGTACCACGCCTTTCGTTTTTTGATCGGACCCGACACCGTGACAATCGGCGGCCATTGGCCGATCGATATCCCCTTGATGTCCTGCACGCCGGGCGTGAAGTCGGTGGCTGTAATGTGAAAGTGGTCGTCTCCCATGCGCGTGTTCAGGGCGAGCACGCCGCCAGATCCCTTGCCAAACTCCGCCGGCTCGCGGCTGGCGGCTACCTCAATGGAGCGAAATGACTCTACGCTCGTGCGCACCACGAGCTGGCCGTTGGTCGGTTGGGTTACGTTAAAACCGTCCAGCAAAAGCAGGGTTTGATAGCTCTCGGCGCCCGCCACGTGCGGCAGACCATATGCATCCGGCGTAACTCCGGGGATGAAGATCAGCCCATTGCGGTAGTCGTGCGCCCCGGGGTAAGGGACATCGATGATCTCGGCAGCAGTCAGTTCCTCCTTGCTGGAAATTTGCGCCGGGTCAATCGCGGGCGAGGATGCCGCCACATTTACCACCTCGCGCGCCTCTTGCTGGTGCGTGAGAGTCACATCGACATTGGAGGCGCCGCTCACCTGCACATTGCTTTGGGAAATCGCGTAGAAACCGACCTTCTCTACGTGGATTGCGTAAGCTCCGGACGAAACATTGCTGAACTCGCAATGCCCGGCAAAATCGGTTTCACAGCGCAACGCAAGCGCCGGCGGAGGAGGTTGTAGCTCTACCCGCGCCGATGGCACCGCCACCCCGTTTTCGTCGATCACGGTAAGAGAGAGCTTGGGAACGGCCGCACGCGGCGCGGAAGCAACCCGAGCAGGAGAGTTGTTTTGGGATGATTGAGAAGATTTCGACGGGGACGGAGATGTTTGAGCGCCCCACGCCGTCCCGCACAACACCGCCGCCAACAGCCAGAACCATTTCACGGATGGGATTCGCCCGTGCACGGTTCGAGTATGGTTGATTCGCGCGTTGTCGTCTACTGGACCGACTTGGTGCACGTGGGAAACGAGCAATCCATTCGGATAAAGCGCTAAAACTTGACAAACTCGGCCCGCAAGCCTAACATAAAAATATACTTATTGGCTCTTCCCAGTTCCGCAAGTCTATTTAGGCGGCCCTATTTAGGAATGAGTCAGCCCTCTTAGCCCGAGTACAGTGCAACCAGTTGAGGGAACTGCGCTTAGTCGCGGTTAAAGCATGCGTACTTCGTCCAGATCGTTTATTTCTGCACCTGTCCTGAACCAAAAGGGAGCCCATGAAGAATACGAAGTTTCTCGTGAAAGTGAATCGCGGCGGTGCGCGTGCCGCCGAATACGTCCTGCGAATTGACCGCACTCCCATTCAGACCACAACCAACAAGAAGCTGGCTCTGGCCATGGGTAGGTTCACGGCGGAAGATGCCGTGAAACTGATGCAGAATTCCCGCTGCACTCCGGAACTGATATCGATTCTGGCCTGACGCCGCGCTTCTCTCTTTTCACCGCTATCGCTTGGCGCTGTTATCGATCTATGCCGTCCCCGGACTAGCTCATCTAGCTCCGGGCGTGACGCTGGCTGTTAGGCTTGGACCCGCTCAACGCGAAGAACAGAACATAGAGATAACAGATCACCGGCAGAAAGAACGCGTGGTGGATCCCGATTTTATCGGCGATCGCCCCTTGCGCCAGCGGTATCAGCGCTCCGCCCACAATCGCCATAATCATGATTCCTGATCCATCTCCCGTCAGCGGCCCCAACTCCGCTACACCCAGCGTGAAAATACTAGGGAACATGATGGAATTAAAGAACCCGACCAGGATGATGCTCCACATGGCGAAGTGTCCAGTGCTCAGCATGGAAATGGTCACCAGCGCGGCGGCGCACACGGCGCAAATCCCGAGTAGATGTCCGGTCTTCATCTTCTGCAGCAACCCGGACCCGATGAAGCGGCCAACCATCGCCCCGCCCCAGTAAAACGCAACGAAACTGGCTGCAACCTTTTCGGTCATCCCGCCAATCTCGGGCTGGCTGAAATAGTTCACCAGAAAACTCCCGATCGCCACTTCCGCGCCCACATAAACGAAGATCCCGATCGCCCCGAAAATCAAATTCGGATGCCTCCAGATTGAGTCGTTCACCTTTTCGCCAACCTTGTGCTGCGCCTGCGGAATTTTCGGCAACTTGAAGCTCCCGATTGCCGCCGCCAGAACAACCAGCGCGATACCCAGGCCTACGTAAGGCGCCTTGACCGTCGCCGCTTCATGGAGGCGATACGCCTGTAGCGCACCCGGAGCCATCGCCCGAATTTCCTGCATGCTCTTCGGTGCCGCACTCAGAATCAGAAGTCCGCCAAAGAAAGGCGCCAGAAATGTACCCAGTGAATTGAACGCCTGTGTCAGATTAAGCCGGCTCGACGCCGTCTCAGGTCTACCTAACACGGTCACATAGGGATTGGCTGCCACCTGCAGACAGGTGATTCCGGCAGCCAGGACAATCAACGCAACCAAAAAAAGCGGGAACGATGGGACGCTCGCGGCGGGCACGAATAGGAAAGCGCCCACTCCCATGGTAAGCAAACCCGCTACCATCGAACGCTGATAACCCATCCAATCAATAACCTTGGCCGATGGAATGGAGAAAAGAAAATACGCTCCAAAGAAGGCAAACTGAATGAGCATGACCTCGGCGTAATTCAGGTCAAAAATTGGCTTCAGATGTGGAACCAGAATGTCGTTGAGGCAAGTCAGAAAGCCCCACATGAAAAATAGCGTGGTCACCACAGCCAGCGGGCCCGCGTAAGACGACGATGAATCAGGAGAAACGGTAGTGGACTGGCTCGGGGTAGCGATAGACATAGTTATGGTTTCCGTTGGGCATCATACACCGGAAGGCAGGTTGCCGGAAAAGTGATCTCATCCAACGGTGCCGAGCCCCTCAGCGTCCTCCGCAGGGGCTCTCAGCAATTCTCTGCGCCTTAAGATTTTCGATTGAAACGACGGCATACTTAGTCGCCTGCCGCTGAAACCTGCAGCTTCACCAGCCAGTTCGCCGGCTCGGGAAGAATGGCGAAGGTAGGAAGTTTCCCGCGCACCATCGCAACTTCATCGCACTTGTGAAACCTGGGACACACATGGCAATCCTTGTAAATTTTGTCGGGAAGGTCTTCCCGCTGCGCCATCTGAAAACCCTGGCGCGCGAAGAATTCCGGAGCCCGCGTAAACAGGCAGATGCAATCCACCCGATGCCGCTTGGCTTCAGCCATCAACGCCTTCATCAGCTTGCTGCCCCCGCCCTTGCCCTGGGTTCGAGGCGCAACCGTGATCGAACGAATCTCCGCTAGATGCGTGCCATAAAGATGTAGTGCACCGCATCCGATGATGCGGCCGTCTTCTTCCAGCACGACAAAATCCCTTACGTTTTCGCAAATCTCCGCCAGCGTCCTCGGCAGCAATGTGCCGTCGCCCGAGTAGCTGGCAATCAGATCGTGAATCTGCTTGGCATCCGGCAAAATAGCCTTACGCGTGCGCATGGAGATTGACCTCCTCGCGCAAGGATTCGATCTTTTTTCTCGCCGCTGCCAGTCCATGCCGCACTCGCGCAGGCGCGGTCCCGCCGGCAACATCATGCATCGCCAGCACCGCCGCCGGTTTCAGGCAGTCGTAAAACTTCTCATCAAATGCCGGATGCAAAGCCTTCAGCTCGTCGACCCCCAGATCGCCAAGCGCACACTTTTTTTCCAGACAAAGCTTCACTGCTTTACCGATTTGCTCGTGCGCCAGCCGGGAAGGCACGCCGCGGCTCACCAGATAAGTTGCGCCCGCCCACGCGTTCATAAATCCCGACTGCGCCGCATCGTTCATGCGCGCATGATCGAACTCGACGGCTTTCATAAACCCGGCAACCAGCGGCAACAATTGCAATGCCGTGTCCGCGGCATCGAATAACGGCTCTTGCATCTCCTGTAAATCTTTGTTGTATGCCAAAGGCAAACCTTTCATCGTGACCAGCAACGCGGTCGCGTTTCCGATGACGCGTCCCGCTTTGCCGCGCACCAGTTCCAGAAGGTCCGGATTTTTTTTCTGCGGCATGGCGCTGCTGCCGGTGGAATAAGCCTCCGGCAACTGCACAAAGCCAAACTCCTGCGTGGAGAAAATAATCATCTCCTCCGCCCACCGGCTTAAGTGCAGGCTGAGAAGCGAAAGTGCGTTGACAAATTCGAGAACAAAATCCCGGTCGCTGGTCGCATCAATGCTGTTCGCTGTCGGCGAAGCAAAGTCGAGCTCGTCAGCCATCAAATTACGATCGAGCGGCAGAGTCGCCCCGGCCATAGCGCCTGATCCCAGCGGACACACGTTCAACCGCGTGCGGCAATCAGCCAGCCGGTCCGCATCCCGCAAAAACATTTCCACATAAGCCAGCAGCCAATGCGCCACCAGCACGGGTTCGGCATGCTGCAAATGTGTGTAAGCCGGCATCGCCGCGCCGCCCGCTTGATCGGCACGATCAGTGAAAGCTCCGCAGACCTCAGCCAGTTCCTTGCGCAGCTCATCAATCGCCGCCCGCACATACAGACGCAGATCAGTAGCGATCTGTTCGTTGCGGCTGCGTCCGCTGTGCAGTTTGTATCCCGCTTCGCCGATCAACGCCACGAGCTGCTTCTCGACGAAGTGATGCACATCCTCGGCCTCATCGTCTTCGACAAATCCCTTTGACCCGGCCGCCATCGCGCCGATCTGCTGCAGCCCCTCCAGAATGCTGATGAGTTCCTCCGCCGACAGAATCCCCGCATTTTTCAAAGCGCGAGCATGTGCTCCGCTCGCCGCCAACTCGTAACTCAGCAGCCGGCGGTCGAAGTCAAATGACCGCTGCCACCGCTCGAATTGCGGGTCCAGCCCCTGCCGGAACCGCCCCGACCACATCTTCAT
>JBAVUV010000289.1:0-6910 GCA_049696955.1 Candidatus Sulfotelmatobacter sp.
AATGAAACTTTCTCCACAATGGATTCGCGATTTCGTCGAACTCCCCGTCGATGATCGCCGACTGGCCGATGATCTGACGGCCGCCGGAATCGCTGTCGAAGGGATAGGCGGGACCGGTTCCGACACCGTGTTCGAGATGGAGATCGGGACGAATCGTCCCGACGCTATGAATCATTATGGAGCCGCGCGGGAGGCAGCGGCTATTTACGATTTGCCGCTCAAGACGCTTGCGGCCCAGCTTCCCTCAGCGGCTAATCTCGCGTCTTCTGTGAGGTCTAGTGGCACGAATGAAGTCGTGCCCTTTCCTATCACTGTTGAAGAGCCGCAGCTTTGCCCTCGTTTTTCTGCGCGAGTCATACGCAGTGCTCGCATCAAGCCTTCGCCCGAGAAGATTGCGCATCGATTGCAGTTGCTGGGCCAACGGCCGATCAGCAATGCTGTCGATGCCACCAATTATGTTTTGTGGGAAATGGGCAAGCCGACACATGTCTTCGATTTGGATTTGCTCGAAGGCGGCAGGCTGATTATTCGAAAGGCCAAAAACGGGGAGAAGTTGAAGACGCTGGATGGCGTCGAGCGCACTCTGACATCCGAAGATCTTGTGGTTGCCGACGCGAAAAAGCCCGTCGGGCTTGCGGGAGTAATGGGCGGCTACGACACAATGATCACAGAGAAGACGCGAAATATTTTGGTCGAGTCAGCGTGGTGGGATCCGCTCACCGTGCGCAAGACTTCGCGAAGGCACGGAATTCATACGGACGCGTCGCACCGGTTTGAGCGTGGTGCGGATTTCGAGTCGACGGTCTTGTCGTGCGACTTGGTGGCGGCGCTAATTCTGCAGTCGGGCGGCGGAGAACTGGTTGGAAATACGATCGATGTGATTTGGAGGAAGATCGACCAGGCGCCAGTGGTACTGCGGCTTTCCGAAGTGCGGCGCATTCTGGGTGGGAATCTGGAAGCGGGTGAAATTTTTAGAATCCTGAAAAAACTTGGGTTCGGCTTGGTGCCTGAAGGTGAAGCGGATGCGGAGTTTCGAGTATATATCCCGAGCTGGCGCCTGGATGTGGAGCGCGAGATCGATGTGATCGAAGAAATCGCGCGGTTGCACGGTTACGACAAGTTCGAGAATACGTTGCCGGCTTACAGCGGAGCAGTTGTGGAGCTGCCGAACGCAGCCATGGACGCCACTTTGCGCGGGCGGGCCTTGGCTCTGGGATATAACGAGGCGGTGTCTCTGACGTTTATTTCGCACGTGGACGCGGAGAGATTTTCGTCGGCTGCGGTGCTGGAACTGGAAAATCCGCTGAGCGAAGAAGCGAGCGTGATGCGGACTTCGATGGCTCCGGGAATGCTCGACATGCTGGCTTGGAATCTGAATCGTGATTCGGAAAATGTCAGGCTCTTCGAAGTGGGACGAGTCTACGAAGTACGTGGCGGAGAGCGGGTTGAGCCAGCTCGGGTGTGCCTGGGCGCGACTGCGGCTGCTGTGAAAAGTTCGTTGCCCGCGCGCAGCGTGCTCGATGTGAGCAAAGGAGAACAGGCCGAGGCCGCGGAGGCATTTCGTTCGTTCAAGGGCGACGTGGAGAATCTGCTGGCAGCATTTGAATACGGTGAGTTGAATTTCGACCGGGAGACGACGGAGTATTTTCATCGCGGACGATCGGCGCGGGCGCTGATGGATGGAGCTGTGGTGGCTCAGTTTGGGCAGATCGCCGAAAGTGTGAAGAGCGAGCGGAAGCTACGGCATGATATTTTTTTGGCTGAGATCGATCTGGAGCGGCTGCATGCACGCGGATTGCGAACGGTAAAGTTTGCGCCGCTGGCGAAGTATCCTGCGGTGTAGCGGGATTTCTCGTTTGTATTTGCGGATGACGTGGAATTCGAGGCGATGCGCCAGGCAGTGATGAGGCTGCGATTGAAGGCGCTGCGCGAATTCAGGCCGGTGGAGATTTTTCGCGGCGGGTCGATTGAGGCGGGGAAATATTCCATTCTGCTGCGGGCGCGGCTGCAATCAGATGAGGGTACGCTTCGGGATGAACAGATTGCGGCGTGGTCGGGAGAGATCGTGGGGGCGCTGCAAGGGTTGGGGGGAGCGCAGCGGGCGTAGGTCATTGTTGATTTTTGATTTCTGATTGCTGATTGAAAGGCCTTTCGGGTATTCGATTTTCCGAGCGGTCTTTGAATCAACAATCAGCAATCAACAATTTTCCTTGTTGTGCTAATCTGCCAGCTATGGCGGACGTTATTTCTTCTTTATCCATCCAGCACAAACAATTTCTTAGCGACAGAGTTTCGCATTTTACCGAGTCAGTGATTCGGGAGATGACCCGGCAGGCGATGCTGCACGGGGCGGTGAACCTGGCGCAGGGATTCCCGGATTTTGCGGCGCCGGCGGAGATCAAAGCAGCGGCCAGGGCGGCCATCGAGAGCGATGTGAATCAGTATGCGATCACATGGGGCGCGAAAAGCTTGCGTAATGCGATTGCGCGCCAGATGGGCGTGTGGCAAGGGATTTCAGTCGATCCGGAAAAGGAGATCACGGTGTGTTGCGGATCCACCGAGGCGATGATCTCCACTCTGCTGGCGGTGTGCAACGGCGGCGATGAAGTAGTGATCTTCGAACCGTTCTACGAAAATTACGGACCGGATTCGGTATTGAGCGGGGCGCGGTCCCGATTTGTAAAGTTGCGGCCGCCGATCAGTGAAGACGGTGAGTGGGCGTTCGATGAAAAGGAACTGCGTGCAGCGTTTGATAAGAATACGAGGGCCATCATTCTTAATACTCCCAACAACCCCACGGGCAAAGTGTTCACGCGCGCGGAACTGGAGTTGATTCGCGACCTGTGTGTGGAGTTTGATGTGCTGGCGATCACGGATGAAATTTACGAACACATTTTGTATGACGGAACAAAGCACATTTCGCTGGCGTCGCTGGAGGGAATGCGGGAACGGACGGTGACGATCAATGGAATGTCGAAGACCTACAGCGTAACTGGCTGGCGCGTGGGCTGGGCGGTTGGGCCGGAGAAGATTACGAATGCGATCCGTAAAGTGCATGATTTTTTGACGGTGGGAGCACCGGCGCCGCTGCAGGAGGCGGGCGCGGCGGCGTTGAGTTTGCCGGCGGAATATTATGCAAAGCTGGCCGAGGGCTATCGGGTGCGGCGAGACCATCTGATTCCGGCGTTGGAGGGAGCGGGGTTTAAGTGTTTTTGTCCGCGCGGAGCGTATTACGTGATGACGGATATTTCGGCGTTTGGATTTGAAGATGATGTGTCGTTCACGAAATATCTGGTGAAAGAGATTGGCGTGGCGGCGGTGCCGGGGTCGAGTTTTTATCGTGATCCAAGGGACGGGGCGCGGCAGGTGCGGTTTGCATTCTGCAAACGTGCGGAAACTCTGTCCGCAGCGGCGAAGAGGTTGGAGAAGTTGCGAGGGCGGAAGTAGATCTCGACGGGGAAAGCAGGTTCCTCACCGGGCTTGACGCCCGGTTCGGAATGACAAGATTTTAGTGGGTGACGGCTTGCGCAGAGGTGGCCGTCGGGAGCGTCGCTGGCGACAGGCTGGCTTTAACCGTGACGGTGGGCAGTTCGTCGCCGCGAAAATATTTTGCTTTTTCTTTTCCTTCCTTCAAATCTTCCGCCTTCATTTCAGGCATGGCTTCGTACGGCTTCGAGTAGTCATTCGCGGCGTTCCAGAATAAGAAACCAATGCCGCCCTTTTCCTTGGCGGTCGCGACTTGCACCTTGATGTATTCGGGCGAGTAGGTCTTGGTGCGCCAGCGGAAGGCTTGCAGCCAGGGGCGGATGACGACTCCGCTGCCCTTCGTGATCAGTTCGAAGCGCTGCATGGATTCGCCGATGAAGTGCTCGGGGGCATCGCCGGGATGCTCGATGTTGTCCATGCCGAAGAAGTGCGACGGGTAAATCATGGGCGAGAGCACGTCGCAGTATTTCGCCATGCCGACGATGTCCTGTCCGGTGTGGGAGAGATCGACGGTGCGCTGCCAGGCCATTACGCCGAAAACGTCGAGGGAGAGCAGAACTCCAGTGGGATGTAGCTCAGCGTAGGCTTTCTTGAGAAAGTCGGTGATTACGTCGGAACGCTGCCAGTTCTCTTTATTTTGCTCGGTCTGATAGACGAAGCTGGCGTCTTTTTGGTCGCCTTCGGCGGGGAAACGGACGTAGTCGAATTGAATCTCATCCGCGCCGGATTGTGCGACGAATTTGGCGAGAGCGATGTCGAAATCCTGTACTTTGGGTTGAGAAGGATCGGTCCATACCAGCTTGCCGTTTTCCCGCCAGGGCTGTTTTGTCTTCTTGGATTGGACGGCGAATTCGGGATGTTGAACAACCATGCGCTCGTCGCGGAACATGGCGATGCGGGCAATGGCGTGCATGTTTTCGGAGTGCAGAAAATGGACGAACTTGGGCAGGTCGTGGATATAGACCTGGTGCTTGCCGAGCAGCGGATGCTCGAACGGAATGTTCACGCTGCCATCGGAATCTTTGATGTCGAAGACCACGGCGTTGCCTCCGACCTCGCGCCAGTGGCGGATGATGCGGATCCCGTGGTCGCTGGCGGCCATGATGCCGGTGAGATAGATTGCGCGGACTTCAAAATCTTTGGCGACGGGAACCGTTTTTTCGACGATCGGTGCGGGGAGAATTCCTGGGATGGTGATCTGGTCCCCGGCTTTGAGAATGTTGCCGGAGCGATTGCCATTCAGGTTGCGGATGGCGTCCGCCAGTTCCGATGAGGTCAGGTACGAGGTGTTCTTTAAATATTGGCGGGCAAGAGCCGGAATGGTGTCCCCGCGCTTCGCGGTGTAGAGCAAGGTCGAGGGGGACGATGAGGGCTGCGGCGACGGAATGTCCGCCGGTTTTACGGCGGGAACGGTTGTGCTGACTGGTTCCAGATGCGCGGCTTGTGGTGCGGGCGGAGCCGGGGATTGGGCTGCCTCCGCGGAAGATGAGTGCGAGTTTAGCCGAACCGCGGCCAGACCAAAGAGAACACACGAAAACGCAGAGATTGTGAGAATGGACGAGCGGCGCACAGTAGCCTCCGAGAACGGCTGATCGCGATGCTATCGCGCAGGCAATGGAGCCGCTAGTTACTAGCGGTCATCTCCCCGTTGGTGGTGCGAGAGCCAAGAATCTTAAACACAGAGAGCACGGGGGAGCAAAGGTGAGAGCGGCTGATTCGGACTTAGACCGGCACAGTCCCTTCCATTGTGCGCAAATTATTTCCCTCGCGGCTCTTTCACTTTTTACCGGCCTCTGTTCTAATCTCGGGGCTGGGCCTGTAACTCCTGCCGATAGAGGGTTTTTGTTTCCACAAGTGATCGCTTGAGCGTGGCCAGCGGCTTGCTTATTTGGGAGTACCGGGGATGCGTTACCGGGGCTGGCAAGCGACTGTTTCCAAATGACAAATTTTGTCATCTTAGAGAACTGGGGAGTCGCGAAGAAAGGCCCGGAGAATCCTTGGCAACGCAGGCAAAGGGCCGAGAATACGGCCTGGAAAAGGAACCAGACTCCCGGTGCAAGCCGGATCATTCAATTATGAGAACGAATCTCGCAACCGTGCTCGATCCCAACCGCCGCAGTAACGATGCTGGAGAATTTGAAGCCGCCTTGCGCCGCAAGATCGTGGGGCAGGACCAAGCCGTCGAAAAGGTAGCCGAGATTTACCAGATGTTTCTGGCGGGACTGAATGCGCCGGGGCGTCCGGTAGGCAACCTGCTTTTTCTGGGACCGACGGGTTCGGGAAAGACTCGCGTGGTAGAAGCCATGGCCGAGGCCTTGTTCGGCGATTCGCGGGCCTGCATCAAGATTGACTGCGCCGAGTTTCAACATTCGCACGAGATTGCAAAGCTGATTGGTTCGCCTCCGGGATACCTGGGACATCGGGAGACGCATCCGCTATTGACGCAGGAAGCTTTGAACCAGTGGTTTACCGAGAAGTTGAAGCTCTCGATTTTGTTGTTTGATGAAATCGAAAAAGCTTCGGACTCGTTGTGGCAATTGTTGCTGGGAATTCTGGACAAGGCGACGCTCACGCTGGGCGATAATCGCCGCGTTGACTTATCGCAGTGCATCATCATCCTGACCTCGAACCTGGGCGCCAGCGAGATGACGAATCTGGTCGACGGCGGTTTTGGCTTTGCGCCCAAGGTAGTGGAAGTCGACAACAATTTTGACGATAAGATCCAGCGCACGGCAGTGGAAGCGGCGCGGCGGAAATTTACTCCGGAGTTCATGAACCGCATCGACAAGACGGTAGTCTTCAAAACGCTGCGGGATGAACACCTGGCTCAGATTCTCGAGATCGAACTTGGTATGGTTCAACAGCGCGTGCTAATGGCTGCGGGCGCCAACCAGTTTGTTTTCAATTGCACCGCGGGAGTCAAACAGTTTCTGCTCAAAGAAGGAACTGATCCGCGGTATGGGGCGCGTCATCTGAAGCGGGCGATCGAACGCCATCTGGTATTCCCGCTGGCCAATCTGGTTGCGACCGGTCAGGTAAAGTTGGGGGACTTTGTCCGCGTGGATATGGCAGCGGAAGCGCAGATGATCTTCGTGAAGGAAGCGGAGAACACGATGGCGCCTCTGCTGCTGGAGCGCTACGGAGCGGCTGCCGCCAATATGCCCGCCACTCGCGCCGCGCGTACTGCGGTAAATGGCCGCCGCGACTTGGGCGCAAGCCCCGTCGCGGAGAGCAAATAAGTTATTTGAATTTTTACAAACTCGCTTGACCGCATCTCGCGAGCCTCTTAGCGCCGGAAAGTTTTCCGGCGCTTTTTTTGTTTTCCGATTCCAGACGAAGAAAAGATCTCACTCGTAGGTGAAAGTAAGATTGTCGAGGTAGACCGTGTAGGGCGCCTGTTGATAGTTTCCATCCATCTGATAGT
>JBAVUV010000290.1:0-2233 GCA_049696955.1 Candidatus Sulfotelmatobacter sp.
TTGCAGTCTTCGCTCCTCAAAGCCTGACTTTTCCCACGCAAGCGCTTGGAACGACCAGCACCGCGCAGGCCGTTACCCTCACCAACGGCGGCAACCAAACACTAGACGTCACCAGCATTCAGGTAACGGGCGACTTCGCCCAGGTCAATAACTGTCCATCCACTTTGACCGCTAGTTCCAGTTGCACAATCAATGTGACATTCACGCCTACAACTTCTGGAACCCGCACCGGCACTCTGGCGGTCAGTGACAATGCTCAGGGGAGTCCGCAAACTGTGGGCCTTACGGGAAGTGGTCCTGCGCCTCCCGCTCCGGTGGCTACAATTGCGCCCGCGAATCTGGCCTTCTCCGCTCAGCCGGTGAAGACTTCGAGTGCAGCGCAAGCGGTCACCCTCAGCAATACAGGCACCGCCGCGTTGAACCTCAGCGCTATTCAAATCACGGGAGACTTCGCTCAAGTCAACAACTGTCCGTCGACCCTGGCTGCGAGCTCCAGTTGCACAATCAACGTCACATTCACGCCCACAGCCTCTGGAACGCGCACTGGCAGCCTCACTATCGGTGACAACGCCCAGGGCAGCCCGCAAATGGTGAATATCGCTGGCGCTGGCGCCGACTTCAGCCTGGCTGGCTCTCCCAGCGGCGACACGGTCCAACCGGGCTCGGCGGCAAAATACAAACTCGCGGTGTCATCGATCGGCGGATCATTTGGCAGCGCTGTGCAGTTGGCTTGCACAGGGCTGCCGGCGCAAACATCGTGTACGTTGTCTCCCACGGCCGTGACTCCGGGCGCTAACGCTGCAACCTCAACGCTTACGATTTCTACGACTGCAACAGTTGCCGAGGCGGTTCCGGGTGGTTCAAGAAAATCCCCAATCTATGCAGTTTGGATTCAGTCGCAAGTGATCGGTTTATTTGGAATCCTGCTGATCGCATCAAAGAGCCGCAACCGAAAAAAACGCCTGGGCGTGCTTGCGGCTTTCTTGACGATGGCTTTGATCTTCATGACGGGATGCGCCGGGGGCACGGGTATCGCCCCGAATTCTCAGACGCCTCCTCCTCAAACTGGTACTGCGCCTGGAACCTATACGGTCACGGTTACCGGTACTTCGGGTAATCTGCAGCACTCGCTACCTGTAACGCTTGTTGTCCAATGAAGCGGCGTATATCCCGCGATGAAATCTCGTGTGGCGAAATCTTGTCCACTGAAACCTTGAAAGACATGATCGGCTAGTTGCACTCAATCATGTTCTGAGTCACACCTTCCAGGCCGATCATCGAGTTCGCGACCAACGGAGCGCTCCAGAAGCGGCTGTGATGCTTACGCAGGTAGTAGGCGGCAAGGATAGATCCAGCGCTCTTCGCCGAAGCGACAGCATAAGCGCGCCCAACTGTGGGGTGAGTTCCGTACAGGTAAGCGGACTGAACTTCAATATTGCAGACGCCCTGCTTGTGCGCCAGCCAATTCTCCCGAGCGAACAGCGTGGTATAAGAATCGGCGAAAGTACTGCCGCTTGAGATGATTGCCAGGCTTACGAATTTCTTGTCGAAGGTATGGGTTTCGGCCACCTTCTGAACGGAATTCGGCGCGGCGGTCGATGCGGCAACCGGAGTCATGGCTGCGTAGATCCGCAGCGAACTGCTGGGAGCTTCGGGCAGTTCGGCCGCCACCGCACTCATGGCCAGAGCAGCCACCATAAATGCGATGACCGCGGTTGACTTTAGTAACGTTACCTTGAACTTCGCTGATGCGAAGGGCCGAGTGTCTGTCAGGTTTCTATGATTACGGTAGGTCATGTCCCGAAGCTACGCTCGGACTCTATATCGCACAATCGCAAGAACGTAATGGGAAGTAATACCTGAGGGTAATACTGGGTAATTACCCGTTCGGGCCATGCCCCGCCCGGCTGCTGATGACGAGGCGCCAGTGAAGTGAACGCAAAAATAAAATTCTGAAACGCATCTCAGGACGAAAACAATTTCCCTTCTGGAAATCAAAGTCCAATCAGCGTGACTGCGTCCAGCGAAGTCTCCAGAGAGACGGGCTCGTCCTTGTTCGAAGCGGTGCTCCATGGACGGCTCCGGCGCTGCTGAGATTTTTCTTCGAAAAGAGAATGCGCTTCTGCGCCTCGTTGTGTGAGCCGATATTTTCTATTTCTATGTCGCGGCTGGCTTGCTATTGACACCGCATTTCGCCCGGTGAGAGACTGCGATAGTTGGCCCGCGAAACTGG
>JBAVUV010000291.1:0-7752 GCA_049696955.1 Candidatus Sulfotelmatobacter sp.
GTGTGTCCGGCACATCCGGAGCCCATGACAACGACGTTGCGGAGTTCGCTCATATTTTTGCGTGTTCCGTTAGATTGCGGATTTCAGATTTCGATGCATTGCGGATTCTCAAGAATAAAAAGCTTAACCACAAAGGGCACGAAGTTTCACGAAGAATACTCATTTGTTTCCGTCGTGCGGTTTGGCTAGCTTCTGTTTCGCGGCAGGCTTCGGCCGCGGCGTTGGGATCTGGGCCAGCTCCGCGGGCACAATGTGCGATGCCCCAAGCAGCCGACGATAGTCTGCGAGAACTTCTGACCCACTGCGGAAAAGCGGATCATAGGCGCTCTGGTCCGGCGCAGGCCCATTCTCCGAACCATTGCAGCGTGCGAGGGCGATTGACGACTTTCCAAAACGCTCCAGCCGAATGCGGCTGACGGGCGTATTTGCCGAGACCATAACCGCCGGGCTGCTGATCGCCGAAGCACTGTCTTCCATCGAAACCTGGATCAGGTCCTTGGGATCGCGCAGGTGCAGCACCAGGGTCTCAACCATATTCTGGCCGTCATTGCTGAACGAATATTGCACGCTGGAAAATAACGCCTGCGCGGGGAATTCGCGACGGATGCGTACGTAACGAGCGATCGAAGGCTCATCAGAAATCTGAGTGCTTTGTCCGGGCTGAAAAAAGTTCGGCGCATCCGTAAGGGTAGAGACTCCATGGGAGATTTCGAAGTCCGAAGTAAACGGCGGCTGCTTTGGAATGCGCGCCAGGGCTGCTGCAATTTCTTTTTGCTCCTGCGCGGATGGCGTACACACGTTCAGAACGTTGACTTTTACTTGCGGCTGGCCGGACTGAGCTTCGGGTGATTGCTGGGCTGAGGCCGGAACGGCGCAAAGCAAGCCAGCCAGGATAAAAATTGTTTTTGGGATCACTGCGGAATTCTAAATGATGACCGCGAAAAAGCTTAAGCCTGTTTACGATTTAAGATGGCGCCGGCAATTTTGCCCGCGGGGAGAAGACGATTAGAATTCAACCATGGCGAATCTAACATTGGTTTACGGCATGCGGCTGCTGCCCTCGGAGGATGTGGCTGAAGTTGGCCAGGCTCCGGTGAAGCTTACCAACGGACATGAGGCTCATGTCACCATGCACGTGCTTGAAGGCAGTAAGGAAGAAATCGAAAAGCAGTTGCGAACCAGTTTGGAAGCATTCTTCGATCTGTACCCGGAGATCTAGCAATTTTTCTGGATACAGATCCGGTGCCTGGCTACGGGTGCTAAGGTCTGCATTCAGCAGCGAGTCCTATCATGCGGGAATTTTACTGGAAAATGCGCGCAAGACTGCTGGCGGCCGATTTGTGGCCGCAAGGCTGGGTCGCGCGCGGAGCCTGCTATTCCTTGAACCTCGCGATTGGACTCTTCGTTCTTAAATTATTGTTGAATCTATGGGCTCCGGCGGTCAGCGAAAGCCTCGGGGGTTGGATCAAGTTTCTGATTTTCGACGCAGCGCTGCTTTTTTCAATTCTTGCTTTTCGTAGGTTAAGGCAACGAGTGCTGTGGCGGCTGCGCAACCGCCTCATCGTAACTTATGTCTTCATTGGAGTGATTCCAGCGGTTCTGTTAGTGGCAATGGCTCTCATTGCCACCTACCTCTTTGCCGGTCAGTTCGCCAGCTTTGTTGTGACCTCCGAGATTAATTCTCAGTTACGCAGCATGCAGGCGGTAAATGCGGCAGTCAGCAACGAACTTGCGTCGCGCATCGAAAAGGGCGAGCCGCCAACTGCTGAATCGCTGGCCGGCCTAAGGAAGCGTGACCGCGCCTGGGGAAGGCGAAGGGTATGTGCCTGGCGCGGCTCACGGATTTTGTTGTACAGCGGCAGTACCCAGAATTCCTCGGCCCAGGATTCATCGGCGATTACCTTTCCTGACTTCTTCAACAAGGAAGGCGGCGAGTTCGCCAAGGCAGTTCGTGAAGGCCGGCCATTCAAGGAGATTGTTCGCGACCAGGACGAGTTATATTTGCGTGTGGCTTCGGTATTCGACGTAGGACCGGAAAAACTGACCGTTGTAACAGGCGAGCCGCTCGATAGAAATTTGCTCTCTGAGATTGCGGCGAATCTAGGGGAAATCACACTCTATGCGGCCGGGATTAGCCTGGACGAGAATCGGCAGAGTGGTCAGCGGCAGAACGGCGAGAAGGAAAATGCTCCGCCGGTTGCACTCCCTGCGAAACCAGAAAAAAAGCGAGATGGCTTTGTAATCAGCGGGAGCGCAGCGGCGGCAAAGGCGGCGCCGGGTCAACAAGTTCTCCGTCCGACGTTCACCGTGGGCGCTCTCGCTACACCCTCGGGTCTGATGGATCGCGAGATCACGTTTGCCACGCCGCTCCCGGTAATCGATTGGAAGAGCGGTGACCGGGCGCGCGCCGGAGCCCTGGTGCAAGTTCGTACCCGTCCTTCCGTGCTTTATAGCCATCTGTTTGCGGCGCTGGGAGATTTCGCCCAAGGGGTGGAATACATCCTGCTGGCGGTGCTCGTTATCTTCGCACTGATTGAGTTGATTGCTTTGATCATCGGCACGCGAATGACGAAGACAGTCACGGGCGCGGTAGCGCAATTGTACGATGCCACGAGAAACGTGGATCGTGGCGATTTCAGCCACCGCATTCCGGTGAAATCCGCCGACCAGTTGGCGCAGCTTTCGTTGTCGTTTAACTCGATGACGGAGTCGATCGAGAAACTGATTCAGGAGCAGAAGGAAAAGCAGCGCCTTGAAGGCGAACTTGCCATCGCGCAGGAAGTGCAGGCGCAGCTATTTCCACGGCAAGCAACCGAACTGGAATCCCTTGAGGTGCATGGCTTCTGCCGGCCCGCTCGCACCGTGAGCGGCGATTACTACGATTTCCTCACAGCCAGTTCCCACAAGTTGATTCTGGCGGTCGGCGATATCAGCGGAAAAGGAATTTCGGCGGCGCTGCTGATGGCGACGATTCACTCCGCGGTGCGCGCCTACAGTGTGGAAAGTTTGCCGCAGATGCGCGAGCCAGTAGCCGTTGGGGCCGTGGCTGGCGCAGGTAGGGTGATGGCGGCGTGGCCCGAGGGCATAGAGATTTCACCCGGAGCATTGCTCGGGCTGCTCAACCACCAACTCTACGAGAGCACTCCGCCGGAGAAATATGCCACCCTGTTTTTGGGCATTTACGACGGCCGTTCGCATCAGTTGACGTATAGCAACGGCGGACACCTTCCTCCGATTTTAATTAGTGAAAACGGTGCGGTGCGGCGGCTGGAAGCCGGGGGAACGGTGGTGGGGCTGTTCGACAACATGACGTACGACGAAGGATCGGTGCTGATGCATCCCGGTGAAATCTTCGTGGCCTACAGCGATGGCGTGACCGAACCGGAAAACGAATTCGGGGAATTTGGAGAGGATCGGCTGATCGAGCTGGTGAGCGCGAACCGGCATCTGCCGCTGGTGCAGATCAGCCAGGCAGTCACTTCCGCTGTGGATGACTGGATCGGCGACAATGAACAGCCGGATGACATTACGCTCGTTTTAGCTAGGCCGCGATAATTCTTCTGTTCCAGCCGAAGTTCGATGCTTACTTTTTGGGTAGCAACGTGACCTGCGCCGTTACAGCTGAGTTCATCGCCAACCCCCCCAAGACCACCGGTCCAATCGGGGTATCCACAAGGCCGCGACCATCGATTCGAGGATCGGATGTGTTCTCGTTGAGCGTCTCCCATTTGTGTCCGCGCAAATCAAAGTCGAATGTGACGCTGGAAACCTCGGCGGGCTGGCCGTCATAAGAGGCGCCTTTGTAATTGTGGGGCGTGGTGGTGCCGCCGGAAAAATAAATTCGATGATCCCGGTCCGCGCCGCCGCCGGCGATGCCGAACCGAGCCGCGCCGGGATGCGGCGGCAGCTTGCTCCATTCAATCTTGGTGGGGTCTTTGCGATCGATCTTGCCCAGCCAGCACTCGTCGGAGGGCACGTAACGCGGGCCGCCCTGCGGTCCAGATTTAGCGCCATCAACAATCACGATCTCGTCATCAGCCACGCCCCCAGCCATACCGAACGCGGGAGTGCCAGGGAACGGCGTGGCTTGATTCCACGCATCTCTTTCGACATCGTAGACTTGCACATTGTTCACTGGACCGCTGGCCGACCTTCCTCCGATCAAGTAAATAAAATGATCGCGGGTCACACCGGAGACCGCACTGTCGACCGGAACCGGTATATCTTTGCCGCGGGACCAGCGGCGGGCGCCAGGTTCATAGACGTTTACGTCGGGGACAGTGGCCTCGAGGCCCTGGTTGTCCACCACAAAACCGCCCATGAGGACGACTATACCTTTGGCTCCCCCGGCGGCGGCGTTCAGCCGGCCCACGGGACCGGGAACTGCGCGACCTTTGCTCCACTTTCCCGTGTGGGCAATGGTTAGTATGAAAACCTGGTTTGTGACGTCATCCCAATTTTTCTTGGGGCCGACTCCCATTAGCGAGAAAAGTTGGAAGCCGCCCTTAAGGCTGGCGACTGCGTTACTCGAAACCGCGGCCGGCATCGCCGGGAATTTTGGCTGGTCTTGCCCCATGACCAGCGACGCCCAAAGCAAAAAGACGACAGGGAATTTTTTCATTGCACAGATATTAACCCACAATGTCGGATTACGCCGCGATGTTGGGGTCTCGGCGGATGATTTAGAACAGCTTCTAGAACCAGGTTTTGCTGCGGTATTCGCGGTATGCGTCGCCGAAAGCGGCTTCCAGAACCTGAGCTTCGCGGTGAGCGCGAATCGTTTGCACTATGATGATCACTGGAATAATCAGCCACTGGATCGGCTGGTGTGTCACCAGCACAAGTCCGGCGAACACTACGGTTCCGAAAACATAGATTGGATTGCGAATTTTTGAATAGATGCCGTGCGTGACTAATTTTTGGGCTTCGGGCCGGATGGAGAAGGATCGGCCCAGTTGGTAGCGAGCGACCGCAATGCCAGCCAAGCCTGCCAGCATCAATCCTGTCCCCAGGCAGCGTTGCAAATCCCAGCGACCGGGCATCATCAAGACAAGAGAAAGCGCGATGCATACGGCAATAACCTGCATTGCTGAAAACGCGTAGAAGGCTCGTCCTTCCATGGATTTGTTTCCTTCTTCAGGCAGACACGTTATTCGAACAAAACTAGTCGATTAAACCTTGGCGCGCGGCGTGTATGAAGTCGGTGTAAGCGGGAGCCCAGCCTGAGGCGCGCATCAGGCTGGCGATTTGCCCGCGATGATAAGCCGAGTGCATCACCACGTGGGTCAGCACGTCCTGCACGGTGCTGGCCCAGGGTTCGCCCTTACTGTTCTTGTATGCGATTGTTTGCGAGAGAGCCGGCGGGGAAAGCTGATCGAAATATTCTCGCCAAAGTTCGGCGAGTTCCGAAATTTGTGCTCTGCAATCGTTTGATGTGAACTCCGGCCAGACTGGCAGACCTTGAGGCTGCTGCTTGAGGCGCTCCAACCACAAACGCTCGGCGGAAAGAATATGCGCCAAAAGCTGCAGCAGTCGCGTTCGAGATGCGCCGGATTCGTCAGCGGTCATCGCGGATAGTACTTCAGCGTTGGCCCAGGCATCATAGGCAAACTGACGGCGTAGATGTTCCAGAAGATCCACGATCAAAATTCCCTGGCAGAGCCCGAGAGATCCATGCGCGATCGGACGAAAAATTCGGCACTTTACAATCTAGACGACCAGCGCTCTGAACTGCAATTTAGTTTTAACCTTCCTTTCACACTTCTGGATTAGACTGCTTCGGGAGTGACGCGTGGGATATTCTGATACTGGCGATCAAGTGATTGCAGGATTCAAGGTGCAGCTTACTATGCCGCGTAAAGATGCCTTAGCGCGACCCGCAAAGGAAGAAGCCGATGCACCTGCCGGCGCACATCAAAATCTCTTAGCGGGAAAAAAAGCGCTGAAAAAGGGTCGCGCATCTTTGGACGACCTGTCGCGTACGGCGCTCAAAGCGTTCCTGATCGCGCGCGACGCTGCCTCCAATGTGCCGGATCTATTCACTTCATCCTCCCGCATGGCATTTTTGGCGATCAAAGAGTGCGAGCAAGAACTCGACGTGATCGAGCGCTACATCGACGAGCGGACACCGGCGGCCATTACTCGTGTTAATGAGGCGCGGGCACGCCAGTTGTTGACCAGCCTGAAGTGCACGACAGACCTGGAACGCATCGGCGACCTGGTGATGAGCATGGCTATGCGGGTGCAGGCGCGGACCGGAAAGATGGCGGGTTCCGATGTGCGCCAGTTGGTGGAAATGTCTGAGATTCTGCGCGAGATGCTGGATTTGGTCTATCACGGATTCGTCGAACTGGATCTGGAGCGCGCCCGCAAGGTTTTACAAATGGACAAAGACATCGACCGGGTCTGCCATGGTCTTTTTCAAAAACACCTCACGGCGCAAAGCAATCCATCAAGCTTTGAGTTGCTCCTGATGGCGCAGGCGCTGGAGCGGGCAGGCGATCACACCACCAACCTCGCGGAAGATCTTTACAGCCTGATCGAAGGCCGCAGCCTGCGGCACGCGCCCAAGAAGCGGGCGGCGACTTAAGAAGGCAGTTCACTACGAGTAGATAACTGAACAACTGCCTTCCAAAATTCATCATTCATTAACCAGTCCGAAACATTCTCGCAACATTTCGAAAATACATTCTTAAGGAAACCAGATGCGAAAGTGTCTGATCCTTTATCTAGCCGGCATCATCGACCATGCATCTTCCCCTGGGATCTTACGAACCGCGAGGCACTGCGGGCGGTGCAGGTGTGCCACGCCCGCTGATCTTCGTGGTCGAAGACGAGGAAGACATCGCGCGTCTCATCTCCCACAACCTGCAGGCTGCCGGCTTTCACGTGCAGAGCTTCGTCAACGGCGCATCGGTAGTGTCTGAAGCTTTACGCGAGACACCGTCACTCTTTCTTCTTGACGTCATGTTGCCAGGCGCGGATGGATTCGAGATCTGCCGGCAGATCCGCCAAACCGCCAGCCTCTCCGCCACACCCATCATCTTCCTGACTGCAAAAACCGCGGAAGCCGATCGGGTGAAGGGACTGGAGCTGGGAGGGGACGATTACATCACTAAGCCCTTCAGCCCGCGCGAACTGGTGGCACGCGTTCGCAGCGTGCTCCGGGGCGTGCGCCAACCGGCGGAAGCGCCAGAAGTGCTTCGCGTAGGCGAACTCGAAATCGACGCCTCTTCGATGACCGTGCAGGTACAGGGCAGGACAATCCTAACCACCGTGCGCGAGTTTCGTTTGCTGGAATATCTCGCCACTCACCTCGGCCGCGTGCTTACGCGTGACCAGTTGCTCGATGCCGTTTGGAAAGAGACACCCTTCGTAACGCCACGTTCCATCGACGTCTACGTGCGGCGACTGCGCGAAAAAATTGAGACGGATTCCCGCCATCCGCGCTATTTAAAAACTCTGCGCGGAATTGGCTACCGCTTCGAGGTCCCGAAGTAAATGCCTTTCAGCTTCACCACCACTGTCATTCCGAAGCGAAGCAAGGATCTTGGTTTTATTGCGTGGGTTAGTGGCGGAATACGCACACACCAGGGTTCCTCGCTGCGCTCGGAATGACAAGCCGCCGCTCCTCGCCCCTCGTCGGTCGCCCCTCGCCACTCGTCAGTCGCAACGCGGCGCTGCCCTCCACTTTGATTTATCCTGTCCTCTGTTCTTAGCGTAATCAAACGATCAAATGACCCGGCCTAAACC
>JBAVUV010000292.1:0-5867 GCA_049696955.1 Candidatus Sulfotelmatobacter sp.
TTGGTGGCATTGCGAGTGTCGACTACCAACTGGGCTTCGCCCACAATCTTGCGGTAGTCATAGTCAGAATGATCGGTGACGATCACGACGCAATCGTAGTCGCCGAGCTTATCGAGTTCGGAGCGCTTCATCTGCAAGTCGTACTTGCGGCCTTTTCCGATGAAAGGGAAATACGGGTCGTGATAGCTGACCTTGGCTCCCTCTTTCTGCAAGAGTTCAATAATCGTAAGCGACGGAGACTCGCGCAGATCGTCAATGTCTTTCTTGTATGCCACGCCCAGGATGAGGATGCGCGATCCATTGAGCGATTTTTTATGGCCGTTCAGCGCTCCTCCGATGGAGGCGAGCACGTGATACGGCATGTTGGTATTGATCTCCCCCGCCAGTTCGATGAAGCGCGTGCGGAAGTCCCACTCCTTGGCCTTCCATGAGAGATAGAAGGGATCGACGGGAATGCAGTGTCCGCCTAAGCCGGGCCCGGGATAAAAAGGATGGAAGCCGAAAGGCTTGGTGGAGGCGGCTTCGATGACCTCCCAGATATCCAATCCCATGCGCAGGCAGAGGAGCTTCAGTTCGTTGACCAATGCGATGTTGACGCAGCGGTAAATATTCTCCAGCAACTTGGTCATCTCAGCTGCGGCCGGCGATGAGACAGGAACGGTACGCTGGAAGATAGACCCATAGAGAGCTCCTGCCAACTCGGAGGCTTGAGGGTTGACCCCGCCCACTACCTTTGGGATGTCGCGGCGGGCTACTGTGGTATTGCCCGGATCTTCACGCTCAGGAGAGAAGGCGACGAAGAATTCTTTTTTTGCGTCCGAGTCGCCGCGAGCAGCCTTCAATCCGAGTTTGTTTTCCTTCTCGAGAATCGGAACCATCACTTCTTCGGTGGTGCCGGGGTAAGTTGTGCTCTCAAGAACTACCAACTGACCCGGTTGAAGATGAGGGGCGATGGCATGGGTCGTGTCGGTGATGTAACTGAGATCCGGCTCGTGGTACTGATTCAGCGGAGTAGGGACGCAAATGATGATGGCGTCCATTTCCTCGATGTGAGCGTAATCGGAGGTGGCGGTAAAACCCTTGGCCTTCGCCTCCTGGATTTCCTTCGCAGCGATGCGGAAGATGTAGGATTCGCCCTTGGCCAGCGTATCAACCTTGCGCTGATCGATGTCGAACCCGGTGACGGCGAATTTCTGGTCGGTGAACAGCAGGGCCAATGGCAGGCCGACATAGCCCAAGCCAATAATTCCAACGCGGGCCTGGCGCTGCTTGATCTTGCTCTTGGTGGAGTCAACCGTGCGAGTGGTGGCGGAATGAGTGCTCATTGTTGTGACAGGAATCCCCGATCAGGATATCTTCTCTGGATATCTGCGAGTGGTGAATTTCGTTTCGATTCTAGCATGTAGCGCTTGCGAAACGATCTAGTAGAAGCCATTGAACAGTTGAATTTGATTCGACGACCCAAAATGGGGAAGCTGTGACTCGAGCTGGCGTTCGCAAATCCTGGTGGATCGTGTTCGTGCTGGTTATCGCAGGACTGTCTGTGAGTCTGGCGGCGAAGGCGGGCAGTTTTCTGGTTGTAGATGCGCCGCGCCGCTCCGATGCGATCCTGGTGCTGGCCGGAGAAACGGACCGGCGTCCGCAGCGCGCGTTGGAACTTCTCTCCCGGGGATACGGTCGGCGGGTTGTGCTGGATGTTCCCAACAACGCGAAGCTCTACGAATTCACTCAGATTCAGTTAGCCCAGAGGTACATTCAGGATTTGCCGCAGGCGGCGTCGGTGAGTATTTGTGCCATCGATGGGTTGTCTACCAAGGACGAAGCCAAGGAAGCGGAAAAGTGTTTGCAGCGGGAAGGTGCGAAAAGCGTGCTTATCGTGACCTCCGATTTTCATACGCGGCGCGCTCTGGAAATCTTTCGGCAAGAGTTTCCAGGACATGAATTCTCGGTCGCGGCGGCGCGGAATGACGAAGGATTCGGAACCAGATGGTGGACGCATCGCCAATGGGCGAAGACATTCGTCGATGAATGGCTGCGATTAATCTGGTGGAAGGCGGTTGATCAGTGGAGATGACGCGGCAAGCAGGGCGTTCACCACAGAGACACAGAGACACAGAGAAAACAAAAGAAAAAAAGAACGATTTCGAGACTTTCTCTGTGTCTCAGTGCCTCAGTGCCTCTGTGGCGAAGAATAAAACTTCATTCGTAGCTGGGGTATCGGCGGCACCAAAAAGTTTTCCACCGTTAAGTGAATTTGCAAGCATAAAAGGCATTGACTGCCAAGAACTTTGGAGGGTACGATGCGTTGACAGTCACCAAAATAGTTAATAACGGAGCGTGGGATGGGCATGTCTGCTTTCCGCAGAATGGTGAGTTGCGTGCTAGTGATAGGGTTTCCCTCTTCATTATTTGCCGCCGATTCTGGCGCGGCCATGCTCTACGCACACGGAGCGGCTTGGGTGAACGGCGCTCACGTGCCCGCGTCTTCAGCAGTTTTCAGCGGTGACCTGGTCCAGACGCGTTCTGATTCCGGAGCAAACATCAATGCGCCGGGTTCCAGCATTACAGTTCTTGGCGACTCGCTGGTTAAGTTTGAAGGCTCGTCGCTAAATGTGGAACACGGCGGCGTGGCTGTTGCCACATCGAAGGGTCTCGCGACCACAGCTGGCGATGTGCATGTAGCTCCAGCCTCTGATGCGTGGACTGAATTCAACGTGACGGACGTGGATGGGACGGTGAGGATTGCGGCACGTAAGGGCGATCTGAACATCACCGACGACAGCGGCACGGTCACCCTGGCACAGGGCCAGGAAACTACGCGGGATGAGCAGTCCGATCAATCGGCGGATACAAGTAAAGACAAGAAGAAAAAGAAGCGCGCAGCAGGTGCGGCGCCGGCGGCCGGCGGAGGGGCGTTGAATTCACCACTGGCGGTTGGCATCGGTGGAGCGGCCATCGTCGGCGTCACGACGTGGGTGCTTTTGCAGAGCGATAATCCCGTTAGTCCCTCGACGCCTTAAGGGCGCTGACTCCAAGAATCCTTTAGAGCTGTCCGGCGAGTCTGGACGGCTCGATTGTTTTTGAGCCTAAAACGCGCAGGCTCGAAGGCGCTTGCGTATCAGACCTATATCAAATGCTGCTTCCGAATCGGCAGTTTCAGAAATTTGTGGCGGACTGGTGCAGGGATTCTCGCGTATCCAGCGTTTCTTCTGCAGGTTTGCTGCGGGGTTTGCGGGCGGGTTTGGCGAAGGGTTCGGAGGCTGCGATCGTACACAGCACGTAAAACAGCGCGGCGTTGGCGGGAATTTGCAGGTTGAAGTCGACGGCGCTGTGGACCAGGATTCCGCTCATACCGAGCATGCAGGCAAGAGTCATTGCTCCGCTCATCTCACTTGGCCAGTGACCGATTTTCCTAATGGCTCGCGCATAGACCAGCACTAGAAACCAAAGCATCGTCGCGAAGCCAAGCACACCCATTTCCACGAGGAGCTGCAGGTAGTCGTTGTGGGCTTCGTTGACGAAGAAGTTGGTGTAGAAAGTGCGGAACTCCGGATACACGATGGGAAAGGTTCCCAAGCCCCAACCGAGGATTGGCTTCTTCAGGAACATGCGAAGTCCGTCGCGGTTGATGTAGGTGCGAATGTCGCTGGAAAGCTCGGAGTGTCCGGGGCCGGCGGTGGCGATGCGCTGGCTGAGTTCGCTCCCGCCGATCCATACCAGCAGGCTGACGACGATGGCGAGAAAAACGCCGATGCCGATGGCGGTGCGCAGTCCGCGCTTTTGTTTGACCAGTAACGATGCCAGGATGACAAGTTCAGTGACAATTGCGAGCATGCCGCCGCGCGAGCCGGAAAGAAAGATTGTGCCGACCATCACGGCCGCTGCAGCGGCGGCTACGGCGCGGACTTTAGGAGGCGCAAGCCGGGTCAGGGAAACGATCAGCGGAATCGGGACCAGCATTTCCATCAGTCCGCCGTAGTGGTTGTGATTTACATAAGGACCATAGATCCATCCGCCGCTCCGCGGTTGCCGTAGCCAGTAAAGTTTGCCATTCGAAGAGATGCCTTGCAGCAAGGCGAAGCCGGCGACTGCGGCCCCGTAGACGGAGAAGATCAGCGCCAGGCTCCGCGCCTGGGCTCCGCGTAGCAGAGTTTGCCCGGCAAGAAAGCACAGCAGGGCGTAGGCGCAATATTGCAGCGCGAGTGTCCCGGTGTCGTGGGGATATGCCGTCATGCGGAAGACGAGCTGAGTAACAATGAGCGCCGCGAACGCTCCCATGGGAAGGAAAAGAGGATTCCAGCGAACTCTTATCTGCTCGTCGAGAAGGACCTGTTTGCCGATCCAGAACAGAAACAAGATCTCGGAACCCAGCTCGACCACGAAGATGGACCAAGGTTCGACTGCCCCGAAAGCGAGCGGACCAAACAGGAGAAGGCCGAAGGTGCCATATAACAGCGCCTTCTCGGCTCGTGCCGAGAGTTCGCGGCGATGAATGTCAGCCATGCTGGGCGAGCTCATGAGAATGAATGCATCTGAGTCGAGAGGTTACGGGCGTTTGGGCGTCAGGCGGAAATCGTCGACCCAGAGCTTACCACGAATCGGACTCCCTTCCGGCAGGCGCCGAATGTGCAATATCACAAGCTTGGTATCGGCTCCGGTGGTGAATTCCCCGGTGGCGGATTTCCAGAATCCGGCTTCTTTCAATTCGTCGCTGTCGTACAAGACCTCGCGAGTGTAGACATCTTGAATCGTGAAATGCGGCGCACCCGCGCCCTCGATCTCTCCGTTTTTGTAATACGCGGAAAAATCGTAAGAGGTGTTGGGCTGAACCGCGATGAATTGTCGAATGCCAGCGTCGGTCACCCCGGGACCGTCAAACGCAATCAGAAGAGAACGATGGCCGGAGTGAAAATCGCTGGGATCGAGAGTGAGAGTGACGCTTTGCTGTTTATCGTACTGCCAGTCGAAGCCTCCGTTGAGGACATCAAGACTGAAATCTCCGTTCACGATCAAATTACGTCCCGAAGGAACGTAGGCGGAAAGTCCGAAGCGCGGGGCGGCTTGCTGCCAGACCAGCCGGGCTTGGTCGACATCTTTATGGTTTAAGAGGTACTGCAGATACTCGTTGACGTAGCGGAGTTCGAAGATCTGTGGGGTTGCCATCATCGCCGCCCAAACTTTGGCGGTGCCGGCAGTTTCCTGTTTGCGCATCAGCAGGTTTAGGAAAGCAATGTAGGCCTCAGCGCGCGGAGGAACAACGTCGCGCAGGAGCAGGTCGACGTCAGGGTTGATCCGCCAGCAGAATTGGATGGCGGGATCGGCCAGCGTCGGCTCGTTCTGCAGAACAACGCGAAATTCGCGGAGAGCCTTCGCTTCATCCCCTTGGACGAGATAGAAGTTGGCCGCTTCCCAGGCGACGTCTGGCGTGGTGGGATCGGCTTGAATGGCGTGCTCGAGCGCCTCCGTTTGATGGGAAACCTGCCCCAGAACCTGATACGCGGACGCCAGATCAAACCAGTAGCGGGCGGCGTGGGGATCGAGCTGCACGGCGGCGCGGAAAGGCTGGATGGCCGCGCCGGGATCTCTTGCGACTAGGCTGAAATACCGGCCGAGATGATTGCGGTAATCGGCGTTCCAGGGATCAAAAGCAATTGCCCGTTGCAAGCTCGCGATCTCCGCTCTTTCATCGAACAACGATCCAACAAAAAATCGCCCTGCCACCAGGACATAGAGTAGACAGAGCGCCACCGCAACGCCGATGATGACTTTTCTCTGCAAGGCGGAATTAAGGGGTAGTTCCATGTGGTCTAAGTGGTGCAACAAGAAACGTAGAGTTTAATCAGGCGCTGTTGGGCGATGCCTCAACC
>JBAVUV010000293.1:0-4620 GCA_049696955.1 Candidatus Sulfotelmatobacter sp.
CTTGATTGCCGTTCTATCGACGAAGCCTCGGCGCTTCAGAATCGCCTTGCTGTTCGCGATCATGTCCGGATGTCCGCACAAATATGCTGTCGTATTGGTGGCGTCGAGCTGCCAGTGGTCGGCATACTTGCGGAGCACATCGTCGGCGCGGCCGATCTCGCCCGGCCAGTCGGCATGATCCCAGGGCCGGCTCACTGTAGGGATGTATTTGAACCAGGGCAGTTCCGCGGCGAAGCGGATCAGCTCTTCTTTATAGCCGAACTCCCAGGGACGGCTGGCGCCATTGAGCAAGTAGAGCTGATGGCTGCCATCAAAGCGGCCTTCTTTCCAGTCCTTCGCAAGCTGCCGGACGAAGCTTACAAACGGCGCCACTCCCGTCACCGTGCACACCAGCAAATGGTGTTTGCGTCCGCTTTCCGTATCCAGCGTGCACTTCCCCTTGGCCACTTTTCTCATCAGCAGATCGTCGCCGGGCTGCAGCTTAAAGAGGCGCGGCGTCAGCGCTCCTTCGGGCACAAGTTCGAAGAAAAATTCGATTTCATCCTCAAATGGAGCCGAGACGATCGAATATGGACGTTCTATCCGTTTGCCGTCGTGCTCGACTCCGAGGGTGGCGTATTGACCCGCGGCAAACTTGTACTCGCCGCCGGGTTGGATGCGAACCATCCACAGATCCGGCGCGAACTCCTCTCGCTTAGTGATGCGTGCCCGGTAAAATTTCTCGTCCACAACGGTCATTTCCCAAAATCCTCAACCCCGCACTACTCGATATGCCAATCGAGAGCAGCTTCGCGGGTCCGATAAAGTTGTGCGATGATACACGGCAAGGCGGCAACCTGACAATCGAACGGTCGTTCCAGCAACGTTGAAGCGATTCAAGAACGTTTTCGTCTAATTTTGCAGAGTGCTGTCGCACACGAGGATCGAGTTTAAGAAAAATGCACAGTGCGAAACCGAAAGCGTTAGTTTTTATTTTTGAGGGGCTGGCAGATTGGGAGCCGGCATTGGCTCTGTGCGAGATCAGGAAATCCGGCAAGTATGACGTCCTCACCGTGGGGCGTTCTCGGCAGACTGTAACGACCATGGCAGGCCTAAGGGTGACGCCCGATTTGAAAATGGATGAAATCGAGCCAGACGAGGGAGCGATCTTCATAGTGCCGGGTGGAAACCCCTGGGAAGATGGACCAGACGAGAAGCTGGAAGAACTTCTGAAACAGCTTCATGCGGAGAAAATTCTGATCGGGGCCGTATGCGGAGCGACGCTTGAAATTGCCCGCGCCGGTCTGACCGCCGGGATTCGACACACCAGCAACGCGAAGAGCTACTTGAAGAAAATGGTTCCCGAATATGCGGATGAGAATTCCTACGTGGAAGACCTAGCGGTGACCGACCAAAATATTATCACCGCTAGCGGGCTTGGAAGCGTCGAATTCGCGCGCGAGGTGATTCACGAATTGAACCTCTACAACGAATCCGATGCGCTGATCTGGTTTGAAATGTTCAAGCACGGCGTGATTCCACCGAACCTGTTGTAAGAACTAACATCGAAGTTGATCTTCCTGCTGGCTTAACGATCTTTATCGCACATGTCTTCAAAATGTTCGTCCACGGCCTCACGCGAATTCCACTAGTCCGCACCGGGGTTGGAGTTTCTGAATCGTCTCTTGCGGCCGGCTGGATTGCAGGCGATGGATTCGGCAGTGCACGGAGCTTTGCCAATTCGTCCTCCGTCTTTTTCCAGGCCTTACGGTCTTTCTTGGTTGCGATGGGCGCCCCCGGATCGGCGTAAAACGCAAGAATGTTTGCCCGCAATTCGGAAGTGATCTTGTCGAAGTTGTGTTGCGCCAACTGGTCGAGCAGGTGAGCATAGGTGCTATCGGTCAGCCGGTACTCCCCGGCGCGGGTCTCGTGGCCAGTATCAAAATCGGTATTCGTAAGTTGCAAGTCGCCGGCCGACGTTTCGTGCAGACGCTTGGTATAGTCCTGGACGGTTTTGTCCACGCTCGCGATATAAAGGTCTTCCGTCTTCTGGGTGGGGATTTTGAAATCGAGAGCCTTAAACGGCCCGATCTTGGGCATGAATCTCACAAAGAAGGCCAGCAGCCGCGTTCCAAAGCCCGGACGTTTATAACTGCGTCCCCATTCCTTCTGATAATTCGCGCGCGATAAATAATAGCGGAACTGACGGGCCTTGAAGTTGGGCGTTTCTGAAACAATTTCCTGACGGCGCGCGACCAGCGCCACCCGCGTCATCTCCGGAATCACGGTGCTGATGGCGCGGCGAAAAGTGCCAATGGCCAGGTCTTCTTTAGAAAGAATGTCGGTTAACGGAATGCCGTAGGTATCCTGAAACGCCCGTTCCAGCACCGGCTTCGAAATTTCGAACCCAATAAAATAGTGATAGGCGTCCGAGGTATAACGGCCCTTCGCTACCTGCGTAACATCAAAGCCAAATTCGGTGCGAATGTGAGCTTTTGGATTGTCCTCGTAAGTGACTACGTTTCCGTACTTCTTGCGCAGCTTAGGAAACTCGATCGCCACCGCCTGGTTCACGGTCGGATGTCCACAATTATCAGCAGAATAATGTGCCAGAGCGCCCAAGGCGAAAGCATATTCGTCCAGGTCGGAAGATTCCTTTAACAGGTAAATGACGAAGTCGCCACTGCGCACGTAGTGGGTGAGATCGCTGAAATATTTGCTGCCGAAGGGATAGTAGCCCATGTCCTGCATCACCGACCCGCCGTAGGCGAATGCGTGCGCCTTTTTCAAGTCATCGTCGGTGGCGGCGGGAAAGCGCTTTTTCAGCAGCGGTAAGAGTGTATCTTTCCACGTCAAATCTACGATCTCTTCGTGAGTAAGCACGGAATAGGCGCCGCAAGTCTGCACCGTGCAGATCTGCGCAATCAAAATCGCCAGGCAAAAACAGATCGCCGTTTTGAGGGATTTGAAGTTGCACTTCATTTGGCGACGGCGAGAACCACAAAAGTATCCGGCACAATGCTGTGCCGCGGATGCGGATTGTCGGGCGTAGCCGCTGGAGGGGGGCCGAATCTCGCGGTGACGACAAATACATTGTGGGTTTTGGAATCGAGCGCCAACGTGCGCGCGCCCGTCTGCGTTTGCACGGTTTCCACCAACATAAATTTCTCCGGCGACTCCTCCCGGATCACGCTCAGCACGCCCTCGCCACAGGACGCGAAAGCGAGTCCGGTATCGTCATCGAAAACGGTTGCGTCCACGCCGTCGCCGATGGCGGGAGTGGCTAGAACTTTACCGGAATCGGCGTCGACCACCGCCATCATTTTGTTATCGCACCCGACGAACAGGCGTTGATTCTTTTTGTCCATGGATAACCCGGAAGGTGATTCGCAGGGCGCCAGCGGCCATTTCGTTTTCACCGCCAACTTGTTCGCATCGATTACTGTAATCTCGCTTTTATCTTCGATGTTTACGAAGATCTCGCCCTTGCCATCGCTGGCCGCGAACTCGGGCTTGCCATCCAGTTTGATCGTGCCCACGACCGTGCCGTTGGTAGCATCAATGGCGGTCGCGTCCTGGCTCCGTCCGTTAAACGTGAAGACGCGCCGGGTTGCCGGGTCGTAAAGAATGGCGTCGGGACCTTCCCCAACTTTTATCTTGCTGCTGGTGGCCTGGGTTTTCAGTTCAAAAACGCTCACTGTCCCTTCCCGCCCATTGCTGGTAAAGCCGCGCCCCAACTCCGGCGCCAGAGCAATGCCGTGGACCCCTGGCGTGTCTGCAATTTCACCCACATTCTTACCGGAATCCAAATCGAGAACGATGACATGAGTACCGCGAGAAATATAAAAACGGCGCGCTGAGGCGTCGGCGGTCAAATAATCCCAACCGCCATCGCCTCCGATCTTGTAAGTGTTCACAACTTTGTATCCCGGACCAGCCGCTGCCAGAGCCGTTGCGGCGGCGAGCAGTAGCGAAGCGAAAGTCCATTTGCAAAAGAAATCTCTCTTGCCGGCCATCTTTCTCCATAACCTCACTTGCTTCGTAACATCTGGAACACGGCGTCTCATCCGATGCCAGTTTCTGCTCGCAGGTAGTCGCGCCGAACCCATTTTAAGTTGGGCGGACCTGAAGTAACTTTACCCCATTTTCACAGTTGCCTAAACTTTGTACATGGATGTTTTTCAACCGAAGGTGCCGGCTCAGCACGAGGCGAATGTTTTAGACGCACGCCTTCAGCCGACGCCGGATTATGGCAGCCTGGGTTCTGGTTCAGATCTCGCGCTGGGGACACCGGTTTTCAGATCAGCCGACTTTGTTCCACTACGGTCTTATTCGCGTCTGCTGCATGTGGCGGCGGTAATGGCGGGTATCGCGCTAGCTGTGGCAGTCTCCAGCGCCGGAGGCATGGGGACTATCTGGGGGAGACGAAGCGACTCGTCCACGCTGCGGAAGAATTCTTCAGCGCCGTCATTCGCGTTATCTGAAACGGAGCTAGACCGCCAGAAGCCGCAGGCGCAAGCGGAACTGCTGCTGGAACGCGCCGTAAGCCATTCCGATGGAGCAACGGACCAGATCGAAGCGCGCGTCGACGGCTGGAGAGGAAAACTCGAGTGGAATAATCACCTCGGCCAGCTCACGACC
>JBAVUV010000294.1:0-2603 GCA_049696955.1 Candidatus Sulfotelmatobacter sp.
ACCTCCGAAAGTCGAAGCACGCAGGAAAATTCACTCTTGCTCCGAGTGAGGAAATTTATGGGGAGCTCACCGTCGCGGGGCCCGAGAGTACAGTCTATCTCTACGACCGGCACGAGTTTCAGACTCACGCCGGACTCCATCAGTACATCACAGGTATCCTGCAGGATCTAACCAAGGTCTCTCTCATTGATTGCCTAACAACGCTCGTTCCAGGCCACGGCGCCCGAGCTGGCGAGGAATATTACTTTGCGAGCGTATTTCCTCATTTCGTCGTTCATGGCGACAGCTTTCTTGCGCCGGATGAGAAGAGAATCATCAAGGTTCATTTTGCAGTGGACGACGCAACCACGCTGTTCTATGACTTCGATGCGTTCGGATTCCTGCTCGACGCGAAACCGTTCATTGACCAAATCGCAGCCGGTAATGCCCTCGGACGAAAAATCAATACCGGTCCTGACCCGCAGATTCTCTATTTCACCGGCAAGAAGGAAATATTCTCCGCCAACACATTGCTTGGCAGAGTGTCCGCAGCCCACAATCCCCGACATACCACTCTAGGTGGGCCGAACGGAGTGGGCCTCCGAAACACAATCTTTGTGACGATTGAATTTCCAACGCCAGTTGTTTTTGAACAATCGATTCGCCACATCATTACAGTATTGAGATTCTTGGAGATTCTCGCGGGACGCCCGCAGAACCTCGTCGCGATCAATCTCACCTGCGAATGCAGTCAACAAACGCCCGTTGTTCTGAACGTTTATTGGAGCATGCAACCGAAACGCGAGCGGCGGCAGGGAGCACAGGAGCCGCATTGCTCTGATGTACTTTTGGATGCTGTCCGGCAGCCGGACGATTTCTGTCGTGTTCTCTCCAGTTGGCTGGACCGGGACGCATCTTGGAGCGATGCGCGAGCGCGCTTTTCGAACTGCTTTGCGAAGCAAAACTCCTACGATGTAGACCGCCTCATTGGCGCTGCGAACATGTTCGACATTCTTCCAGCTTGTGCCTCACCGTCCGACGTACAGTTATCGAAAGAGCTCGAAGAAGCCAAAGAGGCCAGTCGCAAGGGATTCCGCGCTTTGTTACCCAGCCCGGAACGCGACAGTGTTCTCGGGGCGTTAGGCCGGATCGGAAAAGCCAGCCTAAAACACAAAGTTCGCCACAGAGTTAGCTACATCCTGAAGGATGCCGCTAATCGCTTCCCCGAACTTATAACCGTTGCCGATGAAGCGGTGAATTGCCGAAATTTTTACGTCCATGGCGGCGATGCCCGATTTGACTATAACGCGCATTTCGATGCGGTTACTTTCTTTACCGATACCCTGGAGTTTGTGTTCGCCGCGTCAGATTTAGTCGAGGCCGGATGGGACGTAAAAGCTTGGAGCAATACGGGGACAACAATGTCCCACCCCTTTGCGCGCTACCGCATCAACTACAAAGATCAACTGGACGACCTGAAAGCCCATCTACCGTAAGTGTCCCGAAGCACTCGCGGGCAAAACGCCCTGCGCCGCCGGTGGTCAGAATGTACATAAGGAATAGGCGAGCGGCGTTCAGTCAGACGCGCCCAACGAAATACCACAGAGAATCCCAGACTCGAAATGATTCATTTATTTTGTCTTTGCGGCGACTGTCTCCTCAATCTCGTGAACACCGTTCTCGAGACGAGCGGCGAGATTGAAATGATGGGCCAGCCAATTCAACTTAGACAGTTTTCCAATGTCTTTGCGTACGCGGTGACGCTCTTTCGTCAGCCAGGCGCCAACCGAGGTCAGGAAGGTGGCGCTCTCAATCGTGTCAGGAGCGTTCGGGAGAGCTTTCCATCGGGACAGCGGCGGCGCCAAAACGTTTAGGAACCAACATCCGTCCGCATCTTGCAGGAACAGTCGGCTTTTGCATACACCACTGTGATAACCCCAATGGCTTTCTCGTACTTCTTCAGAAACGACGATCCGGGGATACTTGGCGACCTGCGACTCAAGCTCGTAAGCTTCGATGATCGCTGGACCAAAAGCGATCGCACCTCGGTGATACGCCCCACCCTGCACGATTCCTCCACGTGACAGGATCCCCTTGCGGAGAAGAATAGAACCTAGTGCCTGAGCAGCCGCGAGGACGCGCCAGGTGCCTACAGTTTCGGAGAGTACATAACAATCAGAGAATGCCGTCATTTCAAGATGAGTCGTTTGAACTAAAGGGACAACTCGACCTCGAAGCAATTCTTTCCGCGATGTCCCCGTTTCTTTGCGATACCGTCGAAACCCCTCCGCCTGAGCATCGATCGTCTTTAGTGCGTCCCGTACCGTGTCGAATGTTTCAGGTTCTTTCATCATCCGCGCCACGATGTCGCGGAATCCGAGGATGTCGACAAACGCGACGATACGCGTTTCGAAGGTTCTAGCCATTGAGCGGAGCATACCATGAAGCCATCTACTATTTAGGTTAGCTGTGAGATTTCAACAGGTTGTCCATTCGAGCAAAAACGGAGAAGCTGATGGTGTCAGCAGTCACCTTCAACCGGAGATGCCCGAATGGACATTCATAAGAATGCACGACTCACCTTTGTGCGTCGAGAGCAGTTGGCTGAAAAGGTGATCCTTCAA
>JBAVUV010000295.1:0-2820 GCA_049696955.1 Candidatus Sulfotelmatobacter sp.
GCTCTGTACTATAGCAACGGCGCGTATATCGAAAATGTTGCGGGCGCCCCGGAATGGCAAAGACTGCTTTGTCCATGCCGTCCTGAAACTCCGCACAAATTCAAACTCAGCGAAACCACCAGGTTGCGCGTGTTTTCAGACGATGACAATGAACGAACGCACTTCTTACCTCCAAAGGACCACTGATGTCGCTTTTTGTCGACCTTTCCGCGTTCGCGGAACGCATTGCTTCGCCCAGAAACTCAGGGTCATGGCAACGCTCGCGGAGAATATTTCTGGATCTTCTAGCCGCTATTCCGCAGGATCATAGTTCAGGTTTGGACCGAGCCAGCGCTCGACTTCGGGCACGCTCATCCCTTTGCGTTTGCTATAGTCGGCAACCTGATCGCGGTCGATCTTGCCGAGGCTAAAGTAGCGCGATTGTGGGTGAGCGAAGTAGAGCCCGCTCACGCTCGAGCCGGGCCACATCGCAAACGACTCAGTGATCTGCATTCCGGTGTTTGCCTGCACGTCGAGCAGGCGCCAAAGCGAGCCCTTTTCCGTGTGATCCGGACAGGCCGGGTAACCAGCAGCCGGCCGGATACCGCGGTACTTCTCCGCGATGAGATCCGTCTTGCTCAGACCCTCCGCACACCCGTAGCCCCACTCGTCGCGCACTCGTTTGTGCAGGCATTCGGCGAAAGCTTCCGCCAGGCGATCGGCGATGGCTTCCGCCATGATCGCGTTGTAGTCGTCGTTTTCGGCTTTGAACTTGTCGCAAAGTTCTTTAAGACCGATTCCGCTGGTTACCGCGAAAGCACCGATGTGATCGGACAATCCCATTTCTTTCGGCGCAATGAAGTCTGCAAGAGACCGGCAGGGCTCACTGCCTTCTTTGTTGGATTGCTGTCGGAGGAAGTGGAATTGTTCGATGACATCTTTGTGTGTGTCGTCGGCGTACAACTCGACATCGTCGCCCACGGCGCTGGCGGGAAAGAATCCGTATACACCGCGGGCTGTAATCAGATTCTTCTCGATGATCAAATCGAGAAGAGCGTTGGCTTCGTTGAAAATCTGGCGCGCCTGCGCACCGTGCTCCGGATGCTCGAAAATGCGGGGGTAAACGCCTTTCAATTCCCATGTGTGGAAGAACGGCGTCCAGTCGATGTAGTCGCGCAACGTCGCCAGAGGAAAGTTGTCGAGCACGCGGACGCCAGTGAATGCGGGAGTCGGCAGGTCTTCAGCACGCCATTCGATAGGAGTCCGTCTTTTTCGGGCGGTCTCAAGGGAGACAACTGTCAGCTTGGGCGCGGAGTGTGCCTTGCGGAGCGACTCATAATCGGCGCGATGCTGCGCCACGAACGCTGACTTGCCGTCGTCGCTCAGAAGGCTGGTCGTCACCGGCACGGCACGGCTGGCATCCAGCACGTGGACCACCGGCTCGCTATAGTGTGGCGCAATCTTGACCGCGGTGTGTGCCCGGCTGGTGGTTGCCCCACCGATGAGCAGCGGCAACTTGAAACCTTGACGCTCCATCTCGCGAGCCACATGCACCATCTCGTCGAGAGACGGAGTGATCAGGCCGCTAAGCCCGATCATGTCGGCCTTTTCAGACTTGGCGCGTTCGAGAATCTTTTCACAGGGGACCATCACGCCCATGTCGATCACTTCATAGTTATTGCAGGCGAGGACGACACCGACAATGTTCTTGCCAATGTCGTGAACGTCACCTTTAACAGTGGCGAGCACAATTTTTCCCTGCGCCTTGACCTCCTGACCCGAGGCGGCCATCGCAACTTTCTCTGCTTCCATGAACGGCGTAAGGTGCGCCACGGCCTTCTTCATTACGCGGGCCGACTTAACTACCTGGGGCAAAAACATTTTGCCGGCCCCGAACAGATCACCGACCACACTCATACCGGCCATTAGAGGCCCCTCGATAACCAACAGAGGACGACCCAGTTTTACGCGAGCTTCCTCGGCATCGATCTCAATGTACGCGTCGATCCCCTTGACCAGCGCGTGCGAAAGACGCTCTTCAACCGTGCCGTTGCGCCACTCTTCCGCCTTTTTTTCGTTGACTACGGCGCTCACACCTTTGAGTTTCTCGCCGTAATCCACCAATCGCTCGGTCGCGTCGGGACGGCGGTTTTGCAGCACGTCCTCGACCAGCGTTTTCAGTTCGGGCTCAATCTCCTCATACACCTCGAGCATTCCGGCATTCACGATGCCCATGTCCATGCCTGCCGTGATGGCGTGATAAAGAAATGCGGAGTGCATGGCTTCGCGCACCTTGTTATTACCGCGGAAGCTGAACGAGATATTCGAAACGCCGCCGCTAACTTTTGCGTGGGGCAGATTCGCCTTGATCCATCGCGTCGCGTTGATGAAGTCAACCGCGTAGTTGTTGTGCTCCTCCAGGCCGGTGGCGACGGTGAGGATATTCGGATCGAAGATGATGTCTTCGGGCGGCATGCCGACCTCGTCGACCAGTATCCGGTAGGCGCGATCGCAGACACGGATCTTGTCTTCATAAGTTGCGGCCTGCCCTTTTTCGTCAAAAGCCATCACCACTACTGCCGCACCATACTTCAGAACTTTAGCGGCGTTCTGGCGAAACTTTTCTTCGCCTTCTTTCAGCGAGATCGAATTCACAATGCCCTTGCCCTGCATGCACTTCAGGCCGGCCTCGATGACTTCCCATTTCGACGAGTCCACCATGAACGGCACCTTTGCAACCTCGGGCTCGCTCCCGAGCAACTGCAGGAACCGCGTCATCGCCGTGACGCCGTCGATCATCCCTTCGTCCATGCAGATATCAAGAACATTTGCGCCATTCTC
>JBAVUV010000296.1:0-3778 GCA_049696955.1 Candidatus Sulfotelmatobacter sp.
TTTCGAACGTCCGGATTTTTCGCCACCCACAACGGAAGAACGACGATGCCAAAACCGCTCAGGGCGAGTTTCAGTGCAACCGTCGGATCGCTAGTAACCACTCGAAAAAGGATATCGGGCGTCGCCACCTTTTTGCCCCTGCTCAACTTCCAGGGTCCGGAGCCGACGCATTTGTGAAGCGTAAGGTCCTCCGGGGTCGATGGATTTCCGGCAACTTTGAGATAGTTTGGACTGGCGAAAAGTCCCCGAACCGTCCCAGGATAAGGCCGCACGCGCCTCAGAGAGTCCTTCGGCGCCCGCAGTTTAAAGAAGATGTCTACGTCATCGCGCGGCTCCTGATCCCAACTCGCCGCATAAGGTTCGATCTCAACGCGTAACTCAGGATAGCGTTCCAGAAATTCCTTCAGCAAAGGCGCGAGAGTGTCGCGAGCCATGGTCACCGGACAAGCTACCTTCAACAGCCCGCTTGGGCTGGAGCGGCGGCCTTCCAGAACGTCACGTCCGTGCTGAAGGCTCTGCATTGCACGTCTGGAAGATTGCAGGTATTCCTTCCCGGCGTCGGTCAGGACAAGGCCTCTGGGACCTCGCTGCGCCAACAGAACTCCAAGGTGCTTTTCCAGTCGAGTCAACGCCCGGCTCAGGGTAGAAGCTGGACAGTGCAACTCCTTTGCGGCTGCGGTGAGCGTGCCCGCCTGCGCGACCGAGACGAACATACGCACATCGTTGAGATCCAATTCATTCATGCAGTGGCGCCGCACAGTGTCTGTTCGTTGAGCCTATTAAGCATTGCACTGGTGCAATTCTAGCTTGCGCATATCGATCTATCACAGTTGTCCAGGAAGCATCTATTCATGAACCTCGCTGGACGGGAGACGAAACCGGTGGGCGGCGCAAAGACGTGGAGGGGCAATGAAGATTCTGGTAGTTGGCGGAACGGGCAAGGTTGGTGCAGAAGTCGTGAAGGAACTGCAGAAGCGCAGGGCAGACATTCGCTTGTTTGTGAGAAAGGACGGCACTGCGACACCGCCGGGCGTTGAGATCGCAGTTGGCGATTTGCTTGACCCGGTCTCCGTAGAGAAGGCGATGCAAGGCGTTGATAAACTCTACCTGTTGAACGCCGTCTCGCCCGATGAACTGACGCAGGCCCTTATCGCCTACGATCTGGCCAAAAAGCTGAGGCTGAAACATAGTCTACCACTCGGTCTTCCGCGTGGAACACTTCAAAGATGTTCCACACTTCGCCTCAAAGCTCGCGATTGAAAATGCCTTACGGGAGTTCGAAGTCCCCTTCACGATCATTCGCCCAAACTACTTCATCCAAAACGATGCGACTTTGAAAGACGCCCTTATGGCTGGAGTTTACCCGATGCCCCTCGGCAACGTAGGCATCTCCGTAGTCGACATCCGGGATATTGCGGAGGCAACGGCAATCATTCTGACTTCGGACGAACACCGCGGCAAGACTTACAACCTTAACGGTCCGGACGGACGCTATGAGTGGCCCGAAAGCGGCATCAATCTGGAGCCAACTGCTCGGCAAAGACATTCGTTACGCGGGTCACGACATGGATGCGTTCGAGGAGCAGATGAGGAAGCGGTCCCCGTCGTGGTCTGCCTTCGACATCCGCATGATGTTTCAAGGGTATCTCGAACGTGGTTTCGTCGCGGATACCGGAGATATCGAGAAGTTGACGAAACTGATGGGGCACGCGCCGCGCCGCTACGAGAACTTCGCCGCAGAAACCGCCGCACTGTGGAAATCGTAATCGGCATCAAACACCCAAAACAGGACTTGGAGGAGAACGAAATGTCATCTGCCGTGTCACCCATCCCCGCGGATGATCCAAAACGCCGCCTAACCATTGCTCAACCCGACAACCTCCCCCACATTGGATTGGTTGGAGATACCTACACCATCACCGTGACCGGCGAGGAGACTGCCGGACGGTTCTGCGTCATCGACATGCACATCCCGCCTGGCGGCGGTCCGCCGCCCCACCGGCATGACTTCGAGGAGACCTTCATCCTTCTGGAAGGCCAGATGGAAGCCACCTTCCGTGGCCAGAAGTCGACCGTTCGCGCCGGCGAAACCCTGAACATCCCTGCCAATGCTCCTCATCAGTTTCGCAACGCTTCCGGTGAGGCCGTACGCGTGCTCTGTATTTGCTCTCCTGCCGGGCAGGAGAGATTCTTTTTGGAGGTGGGAGTTCCAGTTTCTACTCGCACCACGCCTCCGCCCAAACTCTCTGAAAAGGAGCAAGCGGCATTCATCGAGAGAGTGAAGGTGGTCGCCCCCAAGTATCGCACCGAACTACTAAAACGGGCGTAGACCGGCAGAGATGTCGTCTCATCTCGAAGGGTATGATTTCGGCCCTACAGCGTGAAGTTGTCCAGACGTCGGCTTGGGGGAGTTTCATAACATAGGCAGTGAGAAACGGGCATGAACTCCTGTGCGGCCAGAAACGTGGCGCTATGCCGACTTATCAGTACTGATCTTTCCTTGGAACAGGGATAGCTCCCGGTTGCCGACCATCCGTCCGCGGCTCGCCGTTGCATTCTCTAGGTAGCAGGGACGGAGTTGAACCGCCCGCCAGCCTTTTCAGGGCTGCGTAACTACCGCCATATCATCATTACTTTCCAACAACTTAACCTTGCGGAGTGGCCCCAGTTTTGTGACCATTCTGTGACCAGCGCCGATGTTTGCCTAAGCGTTGGCTCCAGCGATTAGATATTTAAACTACAGAGATAGCTAAGCGCCCAAAGGGTACTCGCAACACCCGTTCGGGGTGCTGCGATTGCGATATAGATACATATCCTGCAGAGGAGAAAGAGGCATCGAACTTGTGTTGTTAAGTTATTTTCGGTAAAGAACGCGTCCCCTGCGAAAGGTCGGAGCCTCGAAACCGTCACCTTTAATCTGCTCACGTAGTTACCGCGTTGCTGACAACGGAGTGCACATGATGAAACCAATTTTCTCTCTCGTTGGAGCTGACCACACGGTAGAAATTGCGGGAGTTAAGCTGCTGGGGTTTAATGAATCAAACGGTCGCAAACTCGTTCTCACTCTTGTCTTCTTCCTCATACTTTATCTGCTCAGTAAGAGTTTGCGTTTCCTGGCGAACAAAGTCGGCGGGAAGCGCCAACGGATCGCGTTCTGGACTCGGCAAGGGATAAGCCTTGTTACTTTTCTGTTGGGCGTAGCCGGCTTCGTTTCAGTCTGGTTTGACAATCCAGCACGTCTTGCCACGGGCGCCGGTTTGGTTGCGGCGGGTCTTGCATTCGCGCTGCAAAAAGTGATTACCAGTTTCGCGGGCTACTTCGTGATTCTGCGAGGTAAGACCTTCAACGTCGGGGATCGCATCAGCATGGGAAGCGTACGTGGCGATGTCGTCGCGCTCAACTTCATCCAAACCGTCATTATGGAAATGGGCGAACCGCCTTCGGTACAAAGTGAAGATCCTGGCATGTGGGTTCGCAGCCGCCAATACTCCGGCCGGATCGTAACCATTTCGAATGCTCGAATCTTCGAAGAGCCGGTTTACAACTACAGCCGGGATTTCCCTTACATTTGGGAAGAGATGCAACTGCCGATCTCTTTTAAGGACGACAGAAAGCGGGCGGAGCAAATCATCCTCGAAGTCGTAGAGCGTAATACCCGGGATATTGCGAACCTGGCACAACCAGAACTTGATCGCCTGAGGACATCGTTTTTCATAGAAGCTGCCGACATTCGGCCAAGGGTCTATCTTCGGATCACTGACAATTGGGTAGAGCTGTC
>JBAVUV010000297.1:0-1761 GCA_049696955.1 Candidatus Sulfotelmatobacter sp.
GGACCGGCTCTGGCAGATGGACGTGATGCGCCGCTTTGGCTCTGGAGAACTCTCGGAGATTCTGGGCGAGGATACGTTGAAGATCGATCGGGAGCAGAGCATTTTGGGATTGCGCGCGGCGGCGAAAAAATCGCTCAGTTTGGCGAGTCCGCGTGATCGCTCATATTTTGACGCCTATGCCCGGGGGGTAAACGCCTTCATCGCAGCGCATAGTAACGCTCTCCCCGTCGAATTTCACATTTTGAAATACCAGCCAAAGCCGTGGCAGGCCGAGGATTCCATCGTCATTGCGAACCAGATGGTAAAGGACCTCAACTTCTATGCGTTCAAGGACACGCTGGAGCGCGAGAAAATCTTAGCGAAGCTGGGACCGGAGTTGACCTCTGATCTTTTCGTGAACCGGTCCTGGCATGATCGTCCTCCCACCGTCATGCGTGAGGACGTTGACGATCAAAAGAATCAGCCAGACCCGGGCGACAAAGATGACGATGACGATGAGGAAGATTCCGGCCCGGACAACGCGGTGACGCAACTCGGCAATGCCTTGGAAATCTGGGCGCAACCAGCCCCGGAAGCGACTAACGGATCGAACGACTGGGTAGTCTCCGGAGCGCACACGGTGACCGGGAAGCCGCTGCTCTCAAACGATATGCACCTCGGGCATCAGATGCCGAATCTCTGGTATGAAGCTCATCTGAAGTCAGGCAACCTGGACGTCGCCGGCGTAACTCTGCCCGGAATGCCGTATGTAATTGTCGGCCACAATCAGCGGGTCGCCTGGGCATTCACGAACGTCGGTCCGACGGTGACCGATGTATTCATCGAAAATTTCAACCCAGAGGGTGCGTATCAGACGCCGCAGGGCTGGCAACAGCCAGGGCATCGTCAGGAAGTAATTCATGTCAAAGGGAAACCGGATGTCACGATCGATGTCAAGATCACCCGTCATGGGCCCATAATCTCCGAAATAATTCCTGGCGAATCGCGGCAACTGGCTTTGCGCTGGACGCTCTACGATGGGCTGCGCATGCCGTTTTTCGACGTCGACAGTGCGCAGAACTGGGTGGAGTTTCGCAAGGCTTTTTCGCAACTCGATGCGCCGGGGCAGAATGTTGTCTACGCCGACGTGGACGGGAACATTGGTTACCAGACCACGGGTCATGTTCCGATTCGCGCCTCCGGCGATGGCAGTCTTCCTGTCAGCGGCGCCCACGATGCCCACGAATGGACGAGTTACATTCCTTTCGACAAACTGCCCAGCATCTACAACCCTCCTTCGGGCGTTATCGCCACTGCAAACGGGCGCATCACGCCGGATGGATATCCTTATTCGATCAGCGCCTCATGGGAAGCGCCTTGGCGGACAGCCCGGATTTATCACGTACTGGAGTCTGGCCGAAGGTTCGGGCCCTCCGATATGCTGGCGCTTCAAAACGACGTGCAGTCGGAGAATGATCTCTTCGCCGCAGAACGTTTTGTGTATGCCGTTGATCATGCTGCCAAGCCTTCGGCGCGGGCCAAGCAAGCTGCGGATCTTATGCGCAATTGGGATGGGCGCATGGTCGCCTCATCGACCGCGGCAACGATTGCCGTACGTTCCGAGCAAGAATTGACGCGACTGCTTCTCGAACCGCGCTTGGGTTCCGCCCCTGAAGATCCCAGGCAACAGGAAACAACCTTGAGTTGGAAGACTTACCACTGGCAGATGAAAAGCGTGTGGCTACAGAATGTCATGCTGCATCAGCCCAAGCGCTGGCTGCC
>JBAVUV010000298.1:0-6240 GCA_049696955.1 Candidatus Sulfotelmatobacter sp.
GAAAAGCACTGGTCTGGATCAATAAAAAAGGCCCCACTCTCACGAGCAGGGCCTTTGACTTTACTGACGGCTGAAAGCTGATAGCTGACAGCTGCCTCTTAGTACATGCCTTCCATGCCGCCGCCGCCGTGGCCGCCGGGCATTGGAGCTTCCTTCTTTTCCGGAATCTCCGCTACCAGCGCTTCGGTGGTCAGCATCAATGCAGCGATCGAGCCGGCGTTGGTCAGTGCAGTGCGCACCACCTTTGTCGGATCGAGCACGCCCGCCTTGACCAGGTCTTCATAGTCATCGTTGAGGGCGTTGTAGCCGTAGTTGGGGTCCTTGGAGTCCAGCACCTTGCCGAGCACAACCGCGCCTTCCTGGCCGGCGTTTTCGACGATCTGGCGCAGAGGCTCCTGGATGGCGCGCTTCACGATGTTGACACCGATCTGCTCATCACCCTCGAGCTTCAGCTTATCGAGCGCCGCTGCGCAACGCGCCAGTGCCACTCCGCCGCCGGGGACAATGCCTTCTTCCACGGCCGCACGGGTTGCATGCATGGCGTCTTCCACGCGGGCTTTCTTTTCCTTCATTTCAGTCTCGGTCGCGGCGCCGACTTTGATTACGGCTACGCCACCGACCAGCTTCGCCAACCGCTCCTGCAACTTCTCGCGGTCGTAGTCGCTGGTGGTCTTTTCGACCTGGCTGCGAATTTCCTTCACCCGGCCTTCGATGTCGCTATGCTTGCCCTTGCCCTCGACGATGGTGGTGTTGTCCTTGTCGATGGTGATCTTCTTGGCCTGGCCGAGATCGCTGATCTGCACGTTCTCGAGCTTGATGCCCAGATCTTCCGTGATGGCCTTCCCGCCGGTGATGATCGCGATATCCTGCAGCATCGCCTTGCGACGATCGCCGAAGCCAGGAGCCTTGACGGCCGCGACTTGCAGCGTGCCACGCAGCTTGTTGACCACGAGCGTAGCCAGTGCTTCACCCTCGACGTCTTCCGCGATGATGACCAGCGGCTTGCCGCTCTTGGCAATCTGTTCGAGCAACGGCAGAAGATCCTTCATCGAGCTGATCTTCTTCTCGTTGATCAGGATGTAGGCATTCTCCAAAGCAACTTCCATGCGCTCCGGATCGGTGACGAAATAAGGAGAAAGATATCCGCGGTCGAACTGCATACCTTCGACCACTTCCAACTGCGTCTCCAGAGTCTTCGACTCTTCTACGGTAATAACGCCGTCCTTGCCAACCTTCTTCATAGCTTCGGCGATGATGTGCCCGATGGTCTCATCGTTGTTCGCGCTGATGGTGCCAACCTGTGCGATCATTTCGCCCGAGACGGGTTTGGAGAACTTGTCGAGTTCGCCTTTGGCGCGCTCGCCGGTTTTCTTGTCGTAGGCTCCGCAAACGAGAGAGACTGCTTTTTCGATGCCGCGCTTCATCGCCATTGGATTGGCGCCGGCGGCAACCGTCTTTACGCCTTCGCGGTAGATTGCCTGGGCGAGAACGGTGGCGGTGGTGGTGCCGTCGCCGGCTACGTCTGAGGTTTTGCTGGCGACTTCGCGAACCATCTGGGCGCCCATGTTCTCGAGGCCGTCCTTGAGTTCGATTTCTTTGGCAACGGTGACGCCGTCTTTGGTGATGGTGGGCGAACCGAATTTCTTTTCAATGACAACGTTGCGGCCCTTGGGGCCGAGTGTGACTTTTACTGCGTCGGCTAGAAGATTGACGCCGCGCAAGATTGCCTGGCGGGACTCTTCTCCATGTACGATTTGTTTTGCCATAATGCTTTTCTCCTATAAAGAATTCTTGAGAAGCTTGTTCTCAGTTCTCGGTTCCCAGTTCTCAATTAAACCTTGAGAACGGAGAGTGCGGATCAGATCGAGATCCTTCGCGCAAAGGGCGCGCTCAGGATGACAAACCTTACTTTCGTGCTCCGGCGGTTTCTTTCTTGCTGCTGCTGGACGGGCTGGCTGAGCCGGTGAGGATGCCCAGGACTTCGTCTTCTTTCATGATGATGAAGTCTTCGTCATCAATCTTGATCTCGGTTCCGGAATACTTGCCGAACAGGATGCGATCGTTCTCCTGAACTGCGAGAGGGAAGGTCTTGCCTTCATCGTTGGTGCGGCCTTTGCCGGTGGATACCACGATGCCCTCTTGCGGTTTGTCTTTTGCGCTGTCGGGGATGATGATTCCGCCTCGGGTGGTGGAAGCTTCCTCCACGCGACGTACCAGAATGCGGTCATGTAGCGGGCTAAATTTCGCCATGGTTGCAACTCCTTTCAAAAGTTGGGGTTAGAAGGTTGATTGTTGCCAGGACCTAATGAATTATTGGGATTTCAGCGGCCTGTTAGCAGTCTCGCCTACTGAGTGCTAATTGTAGAGAGGTGAGTGGGGAATTGTCAAGGGGGTGGTTTCTAATCGAATGATCCGCCGCCCCCAACTCGAAGCAATTACGCGGTTTTTGCCAGGATAACGGCCTCGGGGGGAGTATATGCCCCGGTTTGTTCGAGCATCGCCAGGCGATCCCAGTTGTCCCAGCCTTCGACTATCTTTCCGTTTTCGATCCGGGCTATGGACGTGCCTGTGATCTTGACTGGTTTGCCTGTAGGCGGGATTCCCATGCCGCCGCCATTATGAGTCATTGTGGCTGACCATCGCGCGACGACCTTATCGTTGGCCTCGAAAACGTCTTCGATAAGGATCTGCGTATCGGAGAACGCGCTACGAATCTGCCTGGCGAAGGCGGCAAATTCCTCAGGGCCGTGGATCTGTTGTTTAGGACCATTTGTTCCGGTCAATACGGCGTTGGGGGCGAGCAACTCGTAAATAGTTTCGTTCCTGCCTTCCTGCCAGACTTCACGATACCAACGCTTCATCAACGAGATATTGTCTGAAGTTGTCATCGGCAAACCTCCCAGGCCCCGGATGCTAGCCCATGTACCCGCGAAAAACAATGGGAGCCGACTAATTTTCGCGAGTAAGCCTCGGCTGCGAGCAGGTTCCTAACCGAACTGACGCCAGATTCGGAATGACAAAGACGTTGGGAAGAGGGCAGAAATAATCGGGCGGGCCCCGGAATCTAAGGTAAGATTGAAACTATGCCATACATATTGGAACATCTCTCCAGTCTTCGTCAGGAAATCACGGATTTGCGGAATATGAACGCGCGGTTTACGGGCAAGGGGTCGGACAGCCAGATCGATCAGTCGGCGGTGGAGATGCGCGCCAACCGGCTGGCGGAAATCAAGAAAGAGTTGTCGCAGATGCTGAATCGGCCGGAAGATCCTGCGGTGTGGTGGGAAAAGGGCGGACGGCGGAGCCGGGTGGCTTAGCCACGCAGGCAATGATTTCAGGGATTTGAAGGCGCGGCCTAAGGGTCGCGCCTTTTGTTTGGTGCATGTTCGCTTGCAAAATCAGCGGCAGTCGGGCAACCTCGATCACATGGGGCGAACGAATGGACTCATTCTCTCTTTTCTGTCTTTTCTTTCTTTTTTCCTGATGGCGGCTACGGGACTGGGATGGACCCAAGACGGCCCAGAGGAGGGCGGCAACGAAGTGCAGGTGTGGGCCGGGGGCGGACACTCGGTGCCGGGCGGCACTCAGCACACCGAAGCGTTTGATGCGGGAGCGCGCTATGGCTGGGTGATTACGGGCCCGCACTGGCCCGGCATTCTGCGCGGACGATTTGAGTATGCGGTGGATGTGGTGCCGGTTTACCTGATCTTTCAGCCGGCGAATACGGCCTACGCGTGGGGATTCAACCCTTTGGTGCTGAAGTGGAATTTTGCTCGACACGGACGCTTCTCGCCGTATCTTGAGTTGAGCGGCGGAGTGCTCTTCAGCAATCACGATATTCCGATGTATACGAACGACGTGAATTTTTCCCCGAGCGCCGCGTTGGGGACGCACATACTGGGAGAGAAATATAACTGGAGCGTAGATGTGCGGTATCTGCATATCTCGAGTGCGGGGCTGGGAGACTACAACCCGGGGCTGAATACGGTGCAGGTGCGGCTGGGCGTGGGGAGATTTTGGAAGAAGAAGTAGGACGATTCGGATCGGTAACAACGAACTTCACTAACCACTAAGGACACTAAGGTTCACGAAGAAAGGATTTTCTTCGGATATCATTCTGATCTATGTCAACGCTGGTTGAGTGTGTTCCAAATTTTTCCGAGGGGTGCGACAAGGGTAAGGTTGACGCCATTGTCGCCGCCATGAAAGTGGACGGAGTTTACCTGCTGGACCGTGAAATGGATGCGGACCACAATCGCAGCGTCATTACCCTCGTGGGCGAGCGGGATGCGATTCAGGAGGCGGCGATTCGCGGAGTAGGGAAGGCCGCGGAGTTGATTGATCTGAATGTGCATAAGGGGGCGCATCCGCGGATGGGCGCAACCGATGTGGTGCCCTTTATCCCGATTGGTGGCGTGACGATCGAGGATTGCGTGGCGATGGCGCGGCATGTGGGGGAAGAGATCTGGAAGCGGTTTCAGATTCCGGTGTACTTGTATGAGTCGGCGGCGACGGTGCCAGAACGGCAGAATCTGGAGAACATCCGCCGTGGACAGTTTGAGGGAATCCGGGCGGAGATTGCTACGAATCCGGCGCGAAAGCCGGACTTTGGCGAGGCGCGGCTGCATGCGACCGCCGGCGCCACGGTGGTGGGAGCGCGGAAGTTTCTGATTGCTTACAACGTGTTTCTGAATACGGCAGACGTGGAGATTGCGAAGAAGATTGCGAAGGCCGTGCGATTTTCGAGCGGCGGAATGCGGTTTGTGAAGGGCGCGGGATTTCTGGTGCGGGGACTGGCGCAGGTCTCGATGAATCTGACGGATTTTGAGCAGACGCCGGTGCATCGCGTGTTTGAAATGGTGAAGCGCGAGGCGGCGCGCTATGGAGTGATGCCGGTCTCGAGTGAGATTGTGGGATTGATTCCGAAGAAGGCTTTGGAACAGGCGGCGGAGTGGTTTCTCCAGGTGGAGAATTTCGATTCGTCTTTGATTTTGGAAAACCGCTTGATGGCGGTGACGAGCGGGAAAACCGCTGTCGGCGGACTGCGCACGGGAGTGGAACCGTTTGTCGAGCAGCTGGCCGCGCCGACGGCTACGCCGGGCGGCGGAAGTGCGGCGGCTGCGGCGGGGGCGATGGCGGCGGGATTGGCGGTGATGGTGGCTTCGATGTCTCGCGGAAAGAAAGCTTATCTACAGTATGAAGCGGAGTTGAGCGCGGCGATCGGGCGCTTGGGGCCCTTGCGGGAGGAGTTGAAGGCGGCGATCGACGCGGATGCGGAGTCTTATGCCTCGGTGATGAAGGCTTATAAGGTGGCGAAGTCGGTGAGTGCGGAAGAGGGCGAGGCGCTGATTGAAGCTGGGTTGAAGCAGGCGACGAGCGTTCCGCTGGGGGTTGCAGAGAAGGCGCATGAAGTGGCACGGATTGCGGAGAGCTTGTTTGCGATCAGCAATCCAAATATGAAGTCGGATTTGACTACGGCGCGGGCGCTGGCGCGGGCTGCGATCACGGGGGCGCTGGCGAATGTGGAGATTAATTTGGCTTCGATTAAGGATCAGGCGTTTGCGGCGGAAGTTAGGAAGAGGGTGGCGGCCCTCAGCGGCTAAAGCCGCGATCATTTCTTGGAGCGGTTGTGGCACGACTAAAGTCGTGCCCTTCCCGAGCCTTTTTCTCCCGACCCCATCCTTCCCGAGCCGTGCTCTTCCCGAGCGCTACCCTTCGCGAACCCTTCACTCCCGATCCCATCCTTCCCGAGTCGTGCCCTTCCCCAGGTTTAAGTTTCCCGAACCTTGCGCTTTCTTTGGCGAAGGCTTCTAGTCTCCGGCGATGGTGGCTGGGGCTGCTTCGGTTCTGGATCGACCATCCCACCAGGCGCGGAGCCCTTGACGTATTAGTTTTAGGATCGTGCGACGATTTTCGGAGATTACTTTCCACCAGGCGAAGCGGCCTAGCATGGGGAAGTAGATTCCGCGGAAGCAAAGGCGCGCGATCAGGATATTGACGCGACAGCCGATCGGCTGATCATCGATGGCATCGACTGCCTGTGCGATGGCTTTGGCACCGTAGGACTGGGACCAGCCATAGTTCACCTCGGCGTGGGCTTCGTCGATGGTCATCTTCAGCGGAGTGTGGGCCATGGTGAAGGCGATGAATTCCTGCCAGTGCTTGGGCCGGGTGAGGCGGCCGGCGACGTCGAGACGCTTGTAGAGTGGAGTTCCGGGCAACGGAGTTAGCAAGCCGAAG
>JBAVUV010000299.1:0-4762 GCA_049696955.1 Candidatus Sulfotelmatobacter sp.
TTTGGGCAGAAACGTGAGTATCGAAGCAGTTTCATTCGCATAGACGATTTTCAGCAGGCCAATCAGTTCATTGCCTGAGTATGCGCAAATGAAGTCGCTGCGGTCGAGGTGAGTTATCTGATCCTTCTTCGTTTGCTCAAGGGTCTTACCGTAGTGAATGAATCGCTTCCCCTGTCGCACCGGAGAATCCTTGTTCAGCTCAACGATATCCTTCAGCAACGAATCATCAAGGGGCTTGACGCTGACTTCTACGCCACGTTTCTGCGACCGTCTTACATTCTTGCGCGAAACCTGCGGAAGGCTTTCCCACCAGCTCTTGAAGTTGACGACGCGAACCGCGGCCATGCTCTCCATTTCCATCCGGTAAGGATACTTGGGCGTTGTGGCAGGTAGTCTTTGCCCAAAGGTAAAAATATCTCCACGCAGGGCGGGCGAGCGTTGCGCCCTCAGGGCTTGCACCCACAAATCCGGGTCCTCGTCTTTCCGTTCGAGCCACGCCTCGTCGTGAATCTTGGCGGTTCTCAACCATCGACCGGTAACGATGATGTTCGCCCCGTTAACATTCAGCGCCGGAATGGCGGACCACTCACTCCCGTCGCTGATTTCAACGCTCGCGTCCGTTACAACACCGACCTCTTGAGGAACAACTGCCGAAGACATTATCGCTACCTCCCGTTCCCGCTTGGGACTTTCTGGCGGGCAGTGGCAAAACCCGGCAACGTCTGACGAGCGGATGATCTCTCGGTAACCTGAACCTGCCCTACCAAGGGAATTTGGCGGAGGAGTTGGCCTGAACTGGCACTTTCTGCCGGGACGGTGACCGGCACTCGATCACGCTGCTTCACGGAAACCGCCACTAACAGGAACGCGAGCCACATTAGACCGCTCCTAAAGCCTGCCTCGGTGATGTTGAAGAAAAGCATAACGGCCCAAAGAGCCATGCCGAGCGAGGCGAAACTGGAGAACGGAGCGAACCGCTTACAGATAGTCCGGTACCCGGCGATCACGACGCCGGCTATCAAGAGCAGACCGATCATACCGAGGTTAAGATAAACTTCGATGAACCCATTGTGCGCTTCGTTGAGGTCCCCCAATCCGGACATTTTCTGAAACCATTGCAACCGTGGACCCACCCAAAAGCTCTCATAGCCGGTGCCGACGAGCGGGTTCGTATGCATGCCCAGGACGAAGGACCAGATCTTGGTCCTATCGGTGAGTGTAGGGTCTTTGCCGACTGCCGCAGCCAGATTCCCGCTCATCCCGAAGCCCAACGCTAGTATCAGGTAGAGACAGAAGATTCCAGGAACCAGCACCTTGACGAAGCCGGGGTGACGCAAGCCCCATTTGCTTTGAACTGCGATTACCACCAGGCACCCGATGACCATGCAAACCTTGCAGGTTGCACTGTTGGCGGTCATCAACAACGAGCAACACATGGCGAGAAACGCGAGGTCCACTAGGATGATCCGTCTCGCGCGTCGCTCTTTTTTATCGGACCAGCGCACCACGGTGTCCCAAAAGAAGAAGACGCCGCCGAGCAGGGCCACAAGTCCGAGCAAATTCTTGCCTGTCGTGACCCCGGCATACATGCTCACGCCCGTCCAGGCGTCGTACATTTTGCTAATCTGGGGAAAGTACTTGTCGAGCAGAATTGAAAGTGGGACCAAAAGGTACCCGAGACGCCTGAACACCGTCCTCACCGCCTCCAGTGGACGAGGATCGGAAAGAACAACAAGGACCATGATGTAATTGCCGAGGTCGCGAAACCATCGTTTGAAAGCAACCAACGGAAAATCCGACCAAAAAATACTCGACAGAGCAAAGATGATGAGCAGCATCAGCGCGAAATTGCGAGTGAAAAAGCTGCCCCAGTCGAAAGATCGGGAGACGAGGATCGCGATCGCCAACCCGATCAGAACCAGGTCGATACTTCGGTCCAGTGGATTCCCGTCCTGTAGATTCACGACCCAACTCTGCCCTGTCACTGCGCCGAGCCATTGCGAAGGCAGGCGAGACCCCGCGATGAACATCCAAGTCACGGGGACCCACAAAGCGCCGGATGTCTCCCGAACCTTGGCGGGATCAAAACACAACAGCGCCAAGAGAAGTACAAACCAAAGACAGAGCGCAACAGGGGGCGGCATGGCTCAGTCCGACGCCATCAGTCGAGAATCTGGCATTCGAGGAGATGTGGATGGGGCTGTCAATTGAATGCCGCAACAGGCTCGTCGTGCACCCGCAGCCACTCTTCAAAGAGCACGAGGCTGAATAGAATTTTGTGATTGTCCCGCTGACCACGTGCGTGCTGCTCGCAGAGTTCACGCACGGCGGCCGGACGAAGATATTGATATATGCTCGAGCTAGTGTCGCGGAGGGTCGCCATCTTCCTGTCGGCGGAGCTGCGGAACCAGTCATCCACAACATTCACGGCAAAACCGCGTTTCGGGCGCTTCAGGATAGAGTCGGGAAGATAGGTCCGGCAAACTTGGCGGTGCAACCATTTCCGAGAGCCGTTCCTCACCTTCATACTCGCCGGCAATCTCTCGACATACTCAACGATTTCTTTATCAAGAAACGGCACTCGAAGCTCAAGGCTGTGCGCCATCGATAGCTTGTCCGCGTACATCAGGAGTTCGTCAGGCAGAGTGGACCGCACTTCAAGGAATTGCAATCCACCGAGTTCATCGGTCTCGGTCATAAGCGGGACAAGATCTTCCCAGCATTTCAGTATGGCGTCGCCGGAGTCGGGTTCTAGCAATCCGTCCTGAAATAGCCCGTCAACCTGGGGGCCCGGAAGAAGAGATAGAACATTCTGGTACCGGCGCATCCGGTCCGTAAGGCCCAGGGACCAGACACCGCGCTTCAACATCTCATTTCTAGGTAACGCTGCAACGGTGGAAGCGATCGGCGCGCGCATCCAGTTCGGGAGCGCACCCCACAATGCGCCATAACGAATACCTAGATGACGTTTATATCCACCGAACAATTCGTCGGGGCCTTGACCGACGAGAGCCACCTTGACATCTTGGCGAGCCCGCTCGCACACGAAGTACATTGGAACGATCGAAGAACTGGCGATTGGCTCTTCCAAAGAAGCAACAATTTTCGGCAGTGCCTCCTCGAAAATCGATTTCGTAATCGTGATGCTGCTGTGCGTGGCCCCAAGTATTCGAGCGCTCTCCGCGGCGTCAGCCAACTCATCGTCGGCGAAACCCGAACCGTATCCCACTGTGTATGTTGGCCAGGAGTTGCCATTGAGGCTCATCAACCCAAGTAAGAGCGCCGAATCCAGGCCACCACTCAAGAGCAAACCCACAGGCACGTCACTAATCAAATGACGTCGGATCGCCCTCTTGTACAGTTCAAGCAATTCCTCTTTTGCTTCGTCGAGAGACTTTGGGGGGGGAAAAGGTGCAGGCTTAAATTGGTACCATCGGCTCACCTCCCAGTTGCCGTCTTGAACGGTGAGCTTGGTTCCCGGTGCGAGTTTGTGAATTCCCTTGAGTATCGTATAGGGCGATGGCGTGAAGCGATTGCGGAGGAAAAGATTCAGCGAGGTCGGATCGATCTCGGCCCGTTCCGTCATAGTTGCGCGAACCGCGCGCATTTCCGATCCGAAAGATAGACTGCCTCCCTCGATCCTGTAGTAGATCAGTTTTATCCCGAACGCATCACGTGCCAGAACGAGACGCCTTTTTCTTACGTCCCAGATTGCAAGGCCAAACATGCCGTTAAGATGATTGAGTACATCGTCGCCCCACTGCTTGTAGCCGTGAACGATGACCTCTGTATCGGATTCTGTTCGAAAGATGTGCCCGAGTGCTTCCAGCTCCCGCTTAATCTCGATGAAGTTATAGATCTCGCCGTTGAAAATCACCCAGACGGATTCTTCGTGATCTGACATGGGCTGGTGCCCGCCTGAGAGATCGATGATGGATAGTCTGCGAAATCCGAATCCCAGTGGCCCCGATATGTAATATCCGTCGTCATCTGGTCCACGATGAGCGATCGATTTCGCCATCGCTTCGATATCCCGCCGCTGAACCGGCGCTTGGCTTCCGAAATTGTATTGTCCGCAAATCCCACACATAGGAGAGCCTTAACTTGCAACCTTCGAGTTCGGTATTAACGGAGTGCTCTGAACCTTACTTTCTTGAGGTTTCTTGAGACGAGAAAGCAAGAAAGAAAGGCTACGAAACATCTGCGACTCAGCCCATCGATGCATCGGAACATTATCCCAGCCAACTAGCAGTTCACGTGACCGAAACGAGCCATCCGGCCTTTGCCATCGAGCAAACACGTCCTCAACTGCGATCGATAGAATCCTGTCCAAATCATCAAACTGACCTAACAGAAGCGTGCACAAGTTGATGCATTCCGCGTAATCGTAGGCTTCTCTCTTATAGACTGTAAACCGAGGCCGTTTCGAGAAGGGAACTGGCAACCCATTCACGTCGACCAAGTTCTTCACGTAGTAGCTCACGCCCCGCTCGATGGCGTTCGAGTTCTGATTAGATCCTGTCAGAATGTCGATTTTTGCGAGAGCCTTCAGGACAAAACATGTATGGAAGTGGTCTATGAAATCTCTGACGCCATCCATTGCATAAAACCAGGAGCCATTCTCATTTTGTGAGGACAGCACGAAATTCAGGTTTCTTTTGGCCACCTCGAGATAGCGTGGCTCCGAAAGCTCGATCCCGGCTTTCGTCAGAAGGAAAGCTCGGTAGGCGCTCGCGTTGACAACGCCGCATCGGTCGTCTGG
>JBAVUV010000300.1:0-1904 GCA_049696955.1 Candidatus Sulfotelmatobacter sp.
TCTGAATCTCGAAGCCGGTGGCTGTGTTAGGCCACGCTGGTGGTTTTCAGCCAACAGCGGAGCCCAGAAAACACGAGAGACCCGATAGTCAGTCGGGCCTCAATTCGAAGAATCTCGACAAAATGTCCTACACACAAGCACCGAGCATAAATCCAACAAGAGGTTGCCAAGCACTTAGCGCTGAAGAATAATTTCTGATTTCTGCTTCAGAGTACTCCCCAAACACAACTCGCTCTATGCCTCTTTCTCTCCCTCATCCGCGATTCCAATTTTCGATAGCCGATAACGCAGCGCATTCCGCGACAACCCCAGCAGACGCGCCGCCTGACTTTTATTCCCATTCGCGCGCCGCAACGACTCCCGAATCATTTCATCCTCCCATTGTTCCAGGGTCATGCCTTCAGGAAGAAAATTGCCGGGTCCATTCACGGCTCTGGCTGGACGCACGTCCAAATGAATGTCATCCACCTTGAGCACCGTGCTCTTCGCCAGCGCGCACGCCCGCTCAATAATGTTTTGCAACTCGCGCACGTTACCCGGCCAGTGGTAGTTCACGAGAATCTGCATAGCCTCTGGTGTAATCCCCTCCACCGGCTTACCCGACTCTCCCGCAAAGCGGGCGATAAAGAGATTCACCAAGTCGGGAATATCCTCCTTGCGCTGGCGAAGCGGAGCGATATCGATAGGCACAACGTTCAAGCGATAGTAAAGGTCTTCGCGAAATGTGCCTTGCTCGAGCGCTTCGCGCAGATCTCGGTTTGTTGCCGCTATCAGCCGCACATCCACTTTCACGGTTCGCATTCCACCCAGGCGCTCGAATTCCCGCTCCTGCAGCACGCGCAGCAGCTTTACCTGTATTACAAGCGGCACATCTCCGATCTCATCCAGGAAAAGCGTTCCTTTGTCGGCCAGTTCGAACTTTCCCGGTTTGCTGGCGGCTGCGCCCGTGAAAGCGCCCTTCTCGTATCCAAACAATTCGCTCTCCAGCAGATTTTCCGGGATCGCCGTGCTGTTAATTTTAATGAACGGGCCAGCAGCCCGGCGCGACTTTTCATGAATCGCGCGGGCTATCAGATCCTTGCCCACGCCACTCTCCCCGCCCAACAGAACTGTCGAATTTGTAGGCGCGACTCGGTCCACGGTGGCCAGAACTTCCTGCATCTTCGGACTGCGGGCCACCACATTGGGATGCACATATCGCTTTCCCAACGCCTCGCGCAGCGACCGATTTTCTTCACGCAGATTGTGTACGTCCAGCTCTTTATGGACCACCATCCTCATCTCGCTCAGCGAGAACGGTTTCAAAACATAATCGGCGGCCCCAGCCTTCATGGCTTCTACCGCGGTCTCGACAGAGCCGAAGGCGGTCATCACCACTACTGGCAGGGCTGCATTCTGGCGCTTGATCGCCTGCAAAAATTCCAGACAATTCATCCCCGGCAGCTTGAGATCCGTTACGACCAGGTTGACACTGTTTTCCCGCAGAAGTTTGAGGCCGGCCTCCGCATCTTCCGCGGAAAGCGTGTGGAAGCCGTCCTCCCCGAGATTCTGTTCGAGCAGGCGCCGCATTTTTGCTTCATCTTCGACGATCAAAATTGTTGGCATGGATTGACTTCCAATTTCTTAATGAGGATTTTCCGCAACCTCGCCCGTCAACGGAAAAAACAATATGAAGCTAGCTCCTTTAGAACCGTCCTCGCCGCTGCCGCTTTCTACTCGAATGGTCCCATGGTGTCCGTCAATGATCCTCGACACGATCGACAGCCCGAGCCCGACTCCCGTCTTCTTCGTGGTTACAAACGGATTAAAAATCTGCTCCCGGAGTTCGGGAGCAATTCCTGGGCCCGTGTCTTCAATCCGCACTTCCACTCCATTCCGGTTGGCGCCGTTGGTCAGCGCCGCGG
>JBAVUV010000301.1:0-4029 GCA_049696955.1 Candidatus Sulfotelmatobacter sp.
TCAAATTGCATCCCGTAACCATGATGCGCAATCCGGTGATGTTCGTGGTGGAAGTGGGCAGCGTCGTGACCACGGTATTGCTGATCCTCGAGCGAATGCGTGGTCAGCCCGGCTTCGGATTCAATCTGCAGATCACGCTATGGCTCTGGTTTACGGTATTGTTTGCCAATTTTGCCGAGGCTATGGCCGAGGGCCGCGGCAAAGCGCAAGCCGATGCTCTGCGGCGCGCCAAGGCGGAGACGATGGCGAATCGTCTGCTGGCCGACGGAAAAACCGAGACCGTCCCCGGATCGAAGTTGCGCTCGGGAGATATGGTGCTGGTAGAGGCGGGCGAATTTGTTCCAGGTGACGGTGAGATTGTCGAGGGCGTGGCGTCAGTGGACGAATCGGCGATTACAGGGGAATCGGCGCCTGTGATTCGCGAAGCTGGCGGTGACCGGTCTGCGGTGACGGGCGGAACTCGGGTCCTCTCCGACTGGGTGAAAGTGAAAATCACTTCCAATCCGGGAGAGACTTTTCTGGACCGGATGATCGCGCTGGTCGAAGGCGCGGAGCGGCAGAAGACTCCGAACGAAATCGCGCTGAATATTTTGCTTGCCGGGCTGACCATTGTATTTTTGCTAGCCGTAGTTACGTTGCAGCCTTTCGCGATTTATGCGGGCGCGCCGCAGACGGTTTTCGTCCTCGTGTCATTGCTGGTCTGCCTCATTCCTACAACCATTGGCGGATTGCTTTCGGCAATCGGGATTGCCGGTATGGATCGCCTGGTGCAGCACAATGTCCTGGCGATGTCGGGACGCGCAGTCGAAGCTGCGGGTGATGTAAACACGCTATTGCTCGATAAGACCGGGACTATCACTCTGGGCAACCGCGAGGCTACGGAATTTGTAACGGCTCCTGGCGTGAGTGAAGCGATGCTCGCGGATTCGGCTCAGCTTTCATCGCTGGCCGATGAAACTCCAGAGGGACGCTCGATCGTGGTGCTGGCCAAAGAGAAGTACGGATTACGTGGGCGCGAGATGAGTTCGCATGACGCGGAATTTATTCCTTTCAGTGCGATGACTCGCATGTCGGGCGTGAACCTGGATGGGCGCGCAGTGCGCAAAGGCGCGACCGATGCGATTGCGAAATATCTGGAAGAGCAGGGAAGCGCGCTGCCTGCGGAAGTTCGCGCAGCCGTGGAGACGATTTCACGTTCGGGAGGAACGCCGCTAGTCGTGGCTGAGAACGGGCGCGCGTTAGGAGTAATCCACCTGAAGGACATTGTGAAGGGTGGCATGCGGCAGCGTTTCGATCAGCTGCGGGCGATGGGAATCAAAACCGTGATGATTACCGGAGACAATCCTCTGACAGCTGCCGCGATCGCAACGGAAGCAGGAGTGGATGACTTTCTGGCGCAGGCTACGCCGAAAGATAAGCTCGATCTGATTCGAAAGGAACAAGGTCAAGGGAAGTTAGTTGCGATGACTGGCGATGGCACGAATGACGCTCCGGCGCTGGCGCAGGCCGATGTAGGAGTTGCCATGAATACCGGAACGCAAGCCGCTAAGGAAGCGGGCAACATGGTGGATCTGGATTCGAATCCCACGAAGCTGATTGAGATCGTTGAGATCGGTAAGCAATTATTGATGACGCGCGGCGCGCTGACCACGTTTTCGATTTCGAACGATGTAGCGAAATATTTCGCCATCATCCCCGCGATGTTTGCCGGAACGTTTCCAGTTCTGCAGGCACTCAATGTAATGCATCTGGCGACGCCGCAGTCGGCAATATTGTCTGCGGTCATCTTTAATGCCCTGATTATTGTCGCGTTGATTCCGTTGGCATTGCGTGGAGTGAAATATGTTCCGCAGGGGGCGGCCGTACTGCTGCGCAGAAATCTGCTGGTGTATGGGTTGGGCGGAGTGATCGTTCCTTTTATCGGAATCAAAGTTATCGACCTGCTGATTGTGCGTGCTGGACTGGCGTAAAGGCGAAATATGAAGAAAAATCTCATCACCGCTGTACTGATGACGCTGGTGACGACAGTATTGTTCGGCCTGTTTTTCCCACTCCTGATTACGGGCTTGGCGCAGGTTCTGTTTCCGAAGCAGGCGAACGGTGAACTGATAACGAAAAATGGCAAGGTGTTGGGTTCGCGCTTGATCGGACAGACATTTTCATCGCCCGGATATTTTCATTCTCGTCCCTCCAACGCCGGAACGGGCTACGATGCGAGCAATTCTGGCGCCTCGAATCTTGGGCCGACCAATCAAACTCTCATTGCGCGTGTGCAAGCAGATGCCGATCACTTGCAGAAGGAGAATCCCGGGGCGCCAATTCCCATGGATTTGCTTACCTCATCCGCATCCGGTCTTGATCCGGATATCTCGCCGGAGGCGGCCGAATTTCAGGTGCCGCGCATAGCGAGAGAACGTGGCCTCAGCGAAGCTGTAGTTCGCGAAGCAGTGCGGCAGCATACGGAGTCCCGACAGTTTGGATTTCTAGGCGAGCCGCGAGTCAACGTGTTGGAACTGAATCTCACATTGGATGAGATTTCTCCCAAGCCTTTGAATCACTAAATCTTCTGGCAGTCTAGTGCTCTCTTCCGACCGTTTTCGGCCACCCTGGCCGAAAGTAACCACCCATCGAGAAGAAACTAAAGTGCTCTTCGGTGTTTATAGAGATGGAGATAGGATTCCTGAGGACGTTTCTCGACCTCAAGATTTTTCCATCCCTCAGGGAGAAAGTTATGAAGACAAACAAGCAGTGGCGGAGCTGGGCAGTCGCAATGGCGGCCTTAGCATTCATGCTGCAGGGGCCGCTCGTGACCGCGCAGGATGCGCCGGTGGCGCCAGATTCACAGGCGCAGAATCCGCAAGGCCCTCAAACTCCACAGGATCAGGACTCGAACGCGCCGGATCCCCCATCACGGGTCGCACGATTGAATTTCGTCGAGGGCTCAGTCTCGTTCCAGCCCGGCGGAGAAAACGATTGGGTTACGGCCGAGCTGAATTGTCCGCTAGTGACCGGCGACAATCTTTGGGCGGACGAAAATTCGCGGGCTGAATTGCACATTGGATCGACCGCGCTCCGGCTCGGCCCTACGACAGGAATTACGTTGCTCGAAGTGAGCGACCGGGTAGCGCAGATTCGTTTGGTACAGGGATCGCTGATTGTGAAGGTGCGTCACGTCGACGACGAGGATTCTTATGAAATCGATACGCCCAATGTGGCATTCGTTGTGGGGCACCCGGGGGAATACCGAGTCGATGTGGATCCGGATGGCAATCGAACCGAAGTGATGGTTTGGCGCGGGCGCGGCGAGGTCACCGGCGGCGGTTCCTCTTATACCGTTGTGGCGAATCAGTACGCGACATTCACTGGGGCCGATCAACTGAATTATGAGTTGAATCAGATTCCAGCCGGAGATGGATTCGATACCTGGGCGCTGGATCGTGACCGGCAAGAGGATCAGTCGGATTCCGCAAATTATGTTTCACGCGAAATGACGGGATACGAAGACCTCGATGAATATGGTGACTGGAGCTATGTTGCTGGCTACGGTATGAGCTGGCGGCCGCGAGTGGTAGTGGCGGGATGGGTGCCGTACCGCTTCGGCCACTGGGCGTGGGTAGGCCCGTGGGGTTGGACGTGGGTGGCAGATGAACGTTGGGGATTCGCTCCCTTCCACTACGGGCGCTGGGCTCTTGCCGGTGGCGCGTGGCTGTGGGTTCCGGGGCCAAGCGTGGTGCGGCCGGTCTATGCTCCAGCGCTTGTGGCGTGGGTTGGCGGTGGGCCAGGAGTCAAGTTCTCATTCTCATTTGGCGCGGGAGTGGGTTGGTTTCCGCTGGCTCCGGGAGAAGTATTTATTCCCGGCTACCGCACCAGCCGACTCTACGTGAACAATGTCAATTTCACGAACACGCGAGTTGATATCGCGAGGGTGGCGAACGTTTACAACAGCCAAGTACTGCATGCTAATTTCAGCGTGAACACCATCGTCTACGCGAACCGTGGCGTGAGCGGGGGCGTGACAATAGTGTCGCG
>JBAVUV010000302.1:0-7338 GCA_049696955.1 Candidatus Sulfotelmatobacter sp.
CCCTTTCGCTCGAGCAGCGTGTTGGTGCCGACCGTGGTGCCGTGCAGGATGACGAGTTCGCCTCGGTGGTTAATTGTTCTGAGCGCTTCTAAGATTGCTTGCGAGGGATCGGCGGGGGTCGAGAAAACTTTTAGCATGCGCAGACGGCCATGATCCATCCAGACGCAATCGGTGAAGGTTCCACCGGTGTCGATGGCGATGCGAAGAGGTTGGGCTCGGCGCGGCATTTGATTTAGGTGCGGGGGATTAGGGTAGCATCTTCAGGAAAGCCCACGTCTCGCAAAAGAAGCGAGACGTGGGGCACCCCACAGTGAAGTTGGAATCGGATAATTAGGGTAACATTTGCGGCTATGCGATATGCATTTCTCGTCGAAACGTATGCCACCGAGCGGGTGAAGGTGGTCAGTGTCTGGAGTGAATTTCGGGACGAGGATCTACCCGTGCGCCCACGGAACAGCGATCCGCGGGGACGCAGCGTCCACGAGCAGATGGTGCATCAATGCGTCAGCGAAGACTTGTGGTTCCGCAACATGCTGGGGATTGACGTTGGCGAACCTCCGCTGCCGGGACTGGAGACGCGGATGGAGTTCATGAAGCGCTATACCGAAGACAGCGGAAAGCGGCTGGCTGCATTGTTGCAAAAAGACGAAGCGTGGTGGGAAGAGAATGTGAAATTTTTCGATGTGCAGCGGTCGCGGGCCTGGGTGATGACGCGGCGGATGACCCATACCTCGCATCATCGCGGGCAGTTGATGGCGATGTTGCGCATGCTGGGGCACGATCTGCACAGCAATTACGGACCAACCGCAGACACGGGCGGGTTGATGCAGAATCATGCACCGACGATTTATGCGTATGAGAACTTGGAGGAGTTGTTTGCGGGCGAGAATGCTGGTGGCGCGAAGGCTGCGTTGCCGGGAGCTGGCGGGAAAGCGGTGACAGAGAGACCCGGGTAGCGGAAATCATCTCGGAAGCTAACGCTCGCATCTTTGGCGAAAGAGGTATCGTAGAGCGCGAGGCGCTGCGCAATCTCAGCCAGCTGCGATCGCGGGACAGCCGAGGGCGGCTGTCCCCACACGCATCATCCCTTCGTAGTGAACGCCAGCGTCAGCAGCGTTTTCTGTTCCACTTCATGCGCCTTCGCGCTGCCAGTCGCGGGGCTGGCGCTGGAGCTGCGTTTTACCGACATCACGTGGCGCGAACCGGCGATGCGTTCGAGGCGTGGCAGCATGTTGAACAAAGCTCCCATGTTTGCGGGCTCTTCCTGCACCCAGACGATGTCACCCGACTCACCGTGGCGCGCGAATTCGGCAGCGAGTTCTTTTTCCGGGAAGGGATAGAGCTGTTCCAGAAACACAATTGCGGTGGAATTATCTTTTCTCTTTTTACGCTCGGCCTTAAGCTCGTGGCCAATTTTTCCCGTGCAGACCAGGATGCGGCCGGCTTCGCCAATTTCCGTGTCCGGGATCACGTTCAGGAAATTCGCGCGGGTAAAGTCCGAGATGGGCGATGACGCATCGGGATGACGCAGCATGCTCTTAGGCGTAAACACTACCAGCGGTTTCCGCCAGTGGCGCAGGGCCTGCCGGCGCAGCAGATGAAAATATTGCGCGGCATCGGAAGGCTGGGCGATTTGGATATTGTGCTTCGCGGCGAGTTGCAAGAAGCGCTCGATGCGGGCGCTGGAGTGTTCCGGTCCCTGACCTTCGTAGCCGTGGGGCAAAAGCATCACCAGGCCGGAGAGCAGGCTCCACTTGGCTTCTCCGGCAGAAATAAATTGATCGATGATGGCTTGCGCAACGTTTACGAAATCTCCGAACTGAGCTTCCCAGAGAACCAGCGCCTCAGGATAGTCGCGGCTGTAGCCGTATTCAAAGCCGAGTACGCCGGGCTCGGAAAGAGTTGAATTGTGAATCCCGCAGCGGGCTTGGTCCGCCGCGATGTTTTCCAGCGGAACGTATTCATTCTCGTTTTCGATGTCGATGAGCACGGAGTGGCGCTGATTGAAAGTGCCGCGGCGAGAATCCTGACCAGAAAGGCGAACCGGAATTCCGGCTTTTACCAGACTCGCGAAAGCGAGGGCTTCCGCCATGCCGTAGTCCACAGGCCGCTTGCCTGCGGCCATCTCGGCACGCTGCTCCAAAAGCTTTTTCACCTTGGGATGAATGTGAAAGCCTTCCGGATACGTGGTGAGATGAGTACCCAGCTCCGCGAGTTCCTGCGTGGAGATTCCGGTTTCTACCTCGTACTCCGGCTGGTGCAGGCCGCCGTAATATTGGTCCCAGTAGTTGGGCAGCTCGCGTAGGGTTGGCTTCTTGGTAATTTTGCCGGCATCTTTCTGCGCGCTTTCAAACTCGGCTTTAATGGCAGCGGCTTGCGCGGGAGCATCACCCGCGCCGACATCGTCGGCGTAAATTTCCCATAGCGGAAGATGCTCTTTAATCTTCTTATAGAGCAACGGCTGAGTGATCGTGGGGTCGTCGACTTCGCTGTGGCCGTGGCGGCGATAGCCGATGAGATCGATGACAACATCGGTGCCGAACTGGTAGCGATATTCGACTGCCAGGCGGGCGACTCGGACGACGGCGTCCACGTCTTCGCCATTGACGTGAAAGATAGGAATCGACTGGCGGCGCGCGATGCAAGCGGCGAAGCGCGTCGAATGCTCTTCGGTATAGCTGGTGGTGAATCCCAGCAAATTATTCACGACCACGTGAATGGTGCCGCCGACGGTGTAGCCGGCTAGATCGGCGTAATTCATCGTCTCGGCGAGGATGCCCTGCCCGGCAAACGCAGCATCACCATGAACCAACAACGGCAGATACTTTTCGCGTCCGCCTTCACCGCTGCGGTCTTGTTTGGCGCGAGTGCGGCCCACCGTCACCGGATCGACGGCTTCAAGGTGGCTGGGATTGGAAACCAGATGGATGTGAACTTTATTGCCACTGCGCGTCGTGTATTCGCCCGTCGCGCCCATGTGGTACTTCACATCCCCGGAGCCGAGGACACTGCGCGGGTCGACGTCTTCAAATCCGGCGAAGATTTCTTCTGGATCTCGCTTGGCGACGTGAGCGATCACGTTAAGGCGGCCGCGATGGCTCATGCCCATCACCAGTTCGGTGGCGCCGAGGCTTGATCCGCGGTCGAGAAGTTCGTCCACTAACGGAATAAGAGCGGTGACACCTTCCAGCGAAAAACGCTTGCTGCCGAGATAGCGCTGCTGCATGACTTGCTCGAATACGTCGGCGCGAATCAGTAAGTCGAGGACGCGAGCCTGATCGACAGGTTTCGGCTCCGATTCCATCTGCTCGTAAATCCAGCGCCGGCGCTCCGGAGCGTAAATGTGATTGATCTCGACACCGATGGTGGAGGAGTAGATGGCGCGGGCCTCGCGCGTGTATTCGCTTTCGATCTGGAGTTCAGGAGTGGGACGGGGAGGCAGGAATCCGAGAGGATCGAGATCGCCCTCGAGGTATCCCCACTGGCGGAAAGCGTTGAATACACTTTCACGTTCTGGATTGTTGGCATGGTTCGATGACGAGTCGACGACGGCGGCGCCGGCAGAGCTTCTTGATTTCGGGGTAGACATATATCTGTTACTAGGATAACGGATGCGCGGGCGGCATAAGGGATTCTGGGGCCCAGCAACAAACAAATCCGGCCAGGAATGCTTCCCTGGCCGGCAAGAGGCTAGCAATCAGATTGACGGCTCATTCGGGAAAATGGAACGCGTCAAACAGGTCATCCAGCGCCGGTCCGTTAAGCGGAACGTATGGGTTGCCCGCCTTCGTAACCGGGTTCGGGAAATTGTCCCGGCTGCGTGAGGTAATGGGAGCAATGTTCCAGTTCCGCTCGATGAACTTGTCGATGGAGACGTGATCGGAATAACTGTGGTTGATATGGCCGCCCGTCGAATACTTCGACACTACGAGCAGCGGGATGCGAGTGCCGTCGCCGAAGAAATCGAGCGGCTGAACGTATCCGGAGTCATAGTAACCGCCGCCTTCATCCTCAGTGATAAAGATCGCGGTGTCCTGCCAGTAAGGAGAGTTCTGAATCAGGTTCACGATCTTCTCCGTGAAGCCCTCGAAAAGATTGAGCTTCGACGATGCCGGATGGCCATCAACATAGCCGCTCGGCTTCACCACCGATACTGCAGGCAGAGTTCCGTTGGCGATATCGGAGTACAGGTTAACGGAATCCTGAATGTGAGCTGCCACCATAGCCGGGTGCGACATGATGGAAGTGTCGTACTGGAAGGGGTTGCAGATGTTGCAATATTCGTCCGCGTTCGGCCCATTGGTTCCGTAATTCAACTCGTATGGGTCGTTGACGTAGTTGTTCCATTGATCGCCATAGTACTTCCACGAAATGCTGTTAGCGTTGAGGTCGTCTCCTAAGCCGGGGGTCGAGGAGGGTGGAATGGTAAACGGAGTGTTGGAGGGATTCTGGTCGATATAGGCATTCTTGCCATTGCCGAACCAGCCCGGGTTGTAGTTGTTGAGCAGGTAGTAATGGCCGGGTTCGCAACGCGAGTTGATACCTAGGGCCGCAAGGTAGCTCACGATCGGCCCTACTCCAGGCTGCGAGACATCGGAGCAATCGCTATAGGAGCCTCCGCCATAAACCGGGGAAACAGTATAGGGCGGTGGATAGCCGGAGTTATAGCTTTCACCATAACCGTCTTCGGCGTACCAGTTGTTGGTGCCCGGGGCGGGGTTGGGGTCTTCGATTTCATCAACGACTCCCTGATCGGGATTGGACACGCCGTTATATGGTTTGGTGAATACCGCCTGATTGTTGGGTGGTACTTCAGGAGTTCCGGAACCGTTACTGAACCAGATCATATCAGCATGGCCGAACATGATGTGATTGGCGCCGGTGCCGCCGTTGACGGATTGATGGAAGTTGTCGCTCATCGTGAAGTTATCCGCGAGAAGCTTGAAGTAGGGAGCATCGCCTTGTTGCACGTTGTAAAAGGCGAGCGAGGTCGATCCTTCACCCGTAGTGGTTGCCTTAGGAACCGCGGGCAAATAGTTTTCCGTGAAGCAGGGCAGTGCATCCTTATCAGAGGAGCACAGCGGTGGTTGCGTGATGCCGTTTGCTCCCGCTCCAACAGTCACCTCGACCCAGGAGAACAAGGCGGCATTGCAGCCAGAAGGATTATCCGCGTTGATGTGGCCCAAGCCGCAATTCAGCTGTTGCCACATCTGATAGAAGCGATGCACCGGGCTCGCCGCATAGTCGTTGTACAGGAAGGTGCTGCCGTTGGTGATCTGGAATGGTCCAGCCGGCAGAGTCTCAACGCCGGTAATGCGGGTGTCAGGCGTCTTACTCGTCAGTCCCGTGCCGCCGCTGGCAAGATCCTGATAGTAGGTATAGCCGGGCAATCCGGTTTCCGAGACTTCCGCGCACTGGACCGGCGAAAGCTTTGGGTTTGCTGGACAAGGTGCGGGGCCGGTGAAATAACCGTTCGCGCCCTTGGGGCCGCCGACTAGCGGTGCAGGCAGTACGTTGCTGGGAAATTCCTTGGTCGGCGGATCCAGCAGGAAGCTGTCGGTGTCGGTTGCTGACAGCTGTTGCGCCTTCGAGAAGTTGGGTCCGGGAATCGCGTTCTTCTTGGCATCCAGCTTGATGATGCCTTCCGAAAGCAGGTTATTTACAGTCTCTCCGCTTTTTGGCACGTAGGTGGCGAAGACGTGATCAAAGCTGCGATTTTCACCAATGATCACGATGACGTGCTTGATGGGGGAGGTGGTCTCCGAGTCGCGTGCTGTTTGTGGTTTTGGCTGCGAAGCCGCGTTGGCGAAGGGTGCTCCGATTGTGAACTGGAACATTGCAAGGCCCGCCAGTCCAATCCGCAAATAATGAACGCCCTTTGATGCGAGTGCTGTGACCGTCATTTTTTGTCTTCTCCTGTCCTGTTCCTGGTTGAAGTTGCCGGTTAAAGTGAACCTCAAGTCGAATGACTCCACCGGAAAAACAAGCGAGTCGAACAATCTCTGCGAGTCGTGCTTGGTTGATCAGTTTTGGTTTCAGGACGAATTCGCTTCAACCACGATGGATTCACGGCTCATGGCTCTACGCGAATCAGTCCCATCATTCCTCCATCTTCGTGCTCTAAAAGGTGGCAGTGGTATACAAAGTCGCCGACGGTATTGGGATCACGAAAATCCATCCGCAATCTCACGCTGGGGTAGTCGAGAGTTTTTCCGTCGAAGTAAGGGACGTTGACCGTATCGCGCAGAAACGGTTCGTTCACCGGCCTGCCGCGGTAATCAATCAGCATGAAATGCAGCTGATGAATATGAAAGGCATGAAGCTCGCTTGACCTGTTTTCAATAATCCAATCCTCGACGGTTCCCTGCTTGGCGATGATGTTGGGCACTCCGGATTTGGGATCGAACGGCGCCGGCGTTTGACCGTCCACGGTGATATAGAATTCCGTCGCACTGTTGGGATCGTTCGCGTCGAGCAGTTTTTCGGAAAAATAAAGCCTTCGAACGCGCACAGGATCCACGCTTCCGAGCCACGGCATCTGGGCAGCAGGAAGAGGTTGCGGCGTTGCCGGGAGCATCGAGGATGGTTCCGGCGCATCTTTGGAAACCGTAATAGTGGCGAGCGCGCGATTGGGATCGTTCTCGCCGCTCGGCCCAGTATTGACAGTTTTCGTAACCAGAAGTGCCGAAACACCTGCGGGAGGTCCCTTCACGATGAATTCCACTCGCGCTCCCGGCGGCACACCGAGGTGGGTTTGCGTGTCAACAAAATCCGAGGGCAAGCCGTTCGCATTCAGCGGCACTCCGTCCATGGCCACGAGGCCAAGCGGTTGGGGCGTGCGGCCGAAAAGGACTTCAAGGTTGAGGTAGGTAATTCCCGAGGCGTTAACCACGCGCCACAGTTGCCGCTCGTCGGGTCTCATTTCGATGATCGCCGGACGATAGTCCGGGTAGGGCACGGGCACAAAATTGATCGAGAGATCCTTCGCCGGCTTGCCGAATCCGGTGGCGGTATTGGCTGCATCGCCATCGCGATCGAACAGCATCTTGGGGATAACGGGTTCCGATTTCGAGGGCGGAGCGTTCGGATTCAACAGGTCTTGATCGCGAATGATCAAAACCTTTTCCGGCAATCCTGCAACCGCTTTCTCCGCGCGCTCGATTCCTTCGACGATGATCGCGCCCGAAGCGCCCCCGAGCACTTGCTCCTTCGTGAAACCGTGAATATGCGGGTGGTACCAATACAATCCGGGGGGCTCGTTTTCCGGGATGCGGAAACGATACTCGAACGGCGCGTCGCCGGGTTGAATCGATGTGTGGAGCACATCATCTTGATGGC
>JBAVUV010000303.1:0-2552 GCA_049696955.1 Candidatus Sulfotelmatobacter sp.
AAGAATGGCAACGGAGCAAAGCAATGAGAACGAAACGCCATGGCGCCGTTCTCGTCAGTGCCATTGGATTCCTCCTGTCTGGTTGCATGGTTGGTCCCAGATACGTCAAACCTACGGTTCCTGTGACGCCGAACTTTGCAGAGACCGAAGCGTTGAAAGAGGGAGACAAATGGAAGCTCGCACAACCGGACGACGATCTTATCCGCGGAAAGTGGTGGGAGTTGTATGGCGATGCAATGCTAAACGAGATCGAAGAGCAGGTGGACTCGTCTAGCCAGGACCTGAAGATCGCCGAGGCGAATCTACGTCAAGCCCGGGCAGCGATTCGCTTCAATCGTGCCTCGCAAGCACCGACCATTGGAAGTTCTCCCAGCATCTCCGACATTCGAGTTTCCGCTAATCAACCTTATTTTCCGTCCAGTTCAGTCAACAATGGCAGCGGAGATTTCATTCTTCCTCTTGACCTCTCGTATGAGATCGACTTGTGGGGACGTGTCCGCCGCAGCGTAGCCTCTGCCAGGCAACAGGCCCAGGCAAGCGCAGCTGATTTGCAAACGGCTCGTTTGAGCCTGCATGCCGAAGTTGCGATCGATTACTTCGAAGTTCGGAGCGCCGACGCCCAGGAGAAATTGCTGAACGATACCGTGAAGGCGTATACCGAAGCGTTGCGGTTGACCCAAAACCGCTTCGAGGGGGGAGCCGCCCCAAAGTCGGACGTGGCGCAGGCGCAGACCCAGCTTAAGGCTGCCCAAGTGCTTGCGTCCGATATTACTGTCCAATGTGCGCAGTACGAGCATGCTCTGGCGATTCTTATTGGAAAACCTCCGGCGGCGTTCCATCTCGCCGTTTCTCCCCTGAATCTTGTGGCGCCCGTGCTGCCCAGCGTTCCCGTTGCTCTGCCGGCGCGGCTTCTTGAACGTCGTCCAGACATTGCTGCAGCGGAACGTCGCATGGCGTCCACCAACGAACAAATTGGCATTGCCAAGGCCGCTTATTATCCGACGCTTAATCTAGCCGCGAGCGCGGGACTAGAGGGCTCTTCGATTTTGAATTGGTTTACCTGGCCGAGCCGTTTCTGGGCGGTGGGACCACAACTGTCGGAGACCCTTTTCGACGCAGGGCGACGCCGCGCCAATACCGAATCGGCCCATGCAGGATATGACGCCGCTGTGGCTGGCTATCGGCAAACTGTCCTCGATGCATTCCAACAAGTCGAGGATAACCTGGTAGTTCTGCGCGTCCTCAGCACCGAATCGGCGCAGCAACAGCAGGCCACGAATGCGGCCGAAGAATCGCTCAAGCTGTTTCAGAACCGCTATGCCGGGGGCGTTGACACCTACCTGCAAGTGGTCACTTCACAAACCACGGCTTTGACGAACGAGAGAAATGACATTGATATTCTGAGGCGGCGCCTCGAAGCCAACGTGCTCTTGATCAAGGCCATGGGCGGGGGATGGGACGTCTCGAATCTGCCTCCATCATAAGGAGCCTATTTCAATCACCAGGATGGTTTTTGAATGAAGATAGCGCATGATCACCGGGGTCCTCACATCGCCTTGGAGCACTCCTTGCCAAGCGAAGTGACTGCGATTTCTCCTTTCGTGGACAGGCTCATGCTCGTGCTCAGGAAGTGCGGCTGTGTTCCTGAAGGCGTGAGCGAGGTTGAAATCGCATTGCGCGAAGCCCTGGCGAACGCCATTGTTCATGGAAATCATGAGGATCGTCGAAAACACGTTCATGTTACCTGCCGCTGCGAGCCTGACGAAGTGTCAATCGCGGTGAAGGACGAAGGAGACGGATTTGACATTCATAATGTCCCGGATCCTACAGCTCCGGAAAGCATCGAGTCGGCTCACGGCCGTGGCATCTACCTGATGAAAGCGTTAATGGATGAAGTTCGCTTTGAGGAAGGTGGAGTCGTTGTTCATATGAGAAAACGCGGCTCCAAAGCGGGAGCTAAGGACCTGTAGGAGAACGATACGAATCAGGTCCTTTATTTGAGCGCCAAAGTTATCTGCCCCAAGTGATAGGACAGGTGGTTGGTTCGACTCAGCAGAACAGCCAATCGGTTCCGGGTCGGATCTTTGGCATAGTCTTCGTCAGACATCGAACGGTGGCGCTGTAACCATTCGTTCTCGGAAAGAGTCGCAAACTGCGAAAGCAGTTTGCTGTTCACTTCGTTCCAATATTTTCTCAAGTCTCCAGCGGCGGGCAACCGTGCTCCCGCTTTGTCAGGACTAGAGACGAAGATTGCATCGAGTTCGGGGTGCAGTCGCTCTCCCAGGCCGAGAATCGGAAACATGGCGTCGTTAGCGGCTGTGAGGTGCCCCCATAGGTAGATGAGGCGGTTCTTTCCCGGCGCTACTTCTTTCAAGAGTTGGTCGTCTGTGAGGTTTGAAAGCGCCTTGTTCGCTCTCTCCAAGACAAGTCGCCATGAATTAATCGCCACTTGCGCTGACAATTCGTGCGAGGTCACTGTCATAAGCCTCCCCTTCGTCAAGTGTCTTTCCCAGATAGAGTCCTGAAGAGACCGGTTGGTCGCAGAATATTGG
>JBAVUV010000304.1:0-13929 GCA_049696955.1 Candidatus Sulfotelmatobacter sp.
ATGCTGGAAACCGCGGGCTTTCTGTTGCAGCAAAATCGAGATCGCATCGTTTTTCTGGATGGGCGGCCATTTTCGCGGCGCTATCAGATCGAGAATGCCGTGAACGCCACCGAGTTCCTGCATCAGAGTTGGCGGATTCTAGAATGCGTGTGCGCGGAGGAAGTGGCGAAGCGGCGTCTGGAAGATGAGGGCCAACGGCATCCGGCGGCGAATCGAAACTTTCAACTTTATCTCGAAGTGCGATCGAGGTTTGAGGCCATCCTCTTGCCGAAAACCGTGATCGATACCGGGTTGCCGCTCGAGACCTGTGTGCAGCAGGCGCTTGCGGCGCTTCGCTGAAATGCTTTCCGGGGCAGCGCTTTCCTATACAATCGTCCTCGCGTTCAATCGAATTTTCCAACCAGATAGCTTATGACTCGTTTCGGCGTTGCTTTATTTTCATTCGTGACCCTGGCTACATTTTCAGCGGGGCAAGCCTCTAATTCCGCGAATCCAACTGGACCCTCGGTCAGCGCACAGGCGCGGGCGATTCAGGAATCAGCCATCGTCGTCGATACCCATGCGGATACGCCGCAGCGGTTTCTTGATGAGGGCTTCGACATTGGATCAACCGATCCGAACGATGCCGGCCATCTGAGCCTCGACAAAGCACGGGGCGGTAATCTGGGAGCGGAATTTTTCTCTATCTGGGTAGATCCGGAGACCAATCAGGGACACTTCGCGCGGCATACGTTCGATCTGATCGATTCCGTTTACCAGCAGGCGGCGCGGCATCCGGACCGCATGATGATGGCTTTTTCCGTGGCCGACATCGAGCGCGCGCATCGCGAACACAAACTGGCCGCGTTGATGGGGATCGAAGGCGGACATTCGATCGAGAATGACATGCATTTGTTGCGCGACTATTACCGGCTGGGCGTGCGCTATATGACGCTTTCGTGGTCGAACACGAACGAGTGGGCCGATTCCTCGGGAGACATTGACGATCCGAAGATTCAGCATCACAACGGGCTCACGGATTTCGGCAAGCAGGTGGTGTTGGAGATGAACCGGCTTGGGATGATGGTCGATATCTCGCATGTGGCCGATAAAACCTTCTGGGACGCCATTGCCACGACCAAGGCTCCGGTGATCGCTTCGCACTCCTCGGCGCGGGCGCTGGTGGATGCGCCGCGCAATATGACGGATGACATGCTGCGCGCAGTGGCGAAGAATGGCGGCGTGGTGCAGGTGAATTTTTTCTCCGGCTTTGACGATGAGAATTTCCGCAAGGCGGAGCAGGCGCAGGCCAAAGATCAAGCGGCGGCGATTCAGAAATATGTCGATTCACTGAAGGCGCAGGGCAAGCCGGTCAGCTACATCGAGGTTGACCGCATCGAGCGGGAATGGATGGCGAAGATTCCGCGTCCGCCGTTCAGCGTTTTGATCGACCATATCGATCACATCGCCAAAGTTGCGGGCGTGGACCACGTGGGGCTGGGATCGGACTTCGATGGAGTGAGTGGGGCTACGCCGCAGGGGATGGATTCGGCGGCGGACTTGCCGAAGATTACGCAGGCGCTGCTCGACCGAGGATATAGCGCGGAAGACATCAAGAAAATTCTCGGAGGAAATTTGCTGAGAGTGTTTCGTCAGGTCGAGGAAGTCAGCGCGGAGATGCAGGCGCGTTAAAGGCTTAGCGTCGGCGAAGTCGCAGAGTTTGTGCAGGGGAGATCCTTCGCGGCGCAAAGGACGCTTGCTCAGGATGACAAATCCAGGATGGGTCTGACTTGGCGGGGTGCGCTGTCGTACAATGCAACGTTGTCTTTAACGTTTTGCGATCTGAATATGCGAGGAGTAAGCATGCGAAATTTGTTTCTTGTCGGCACTCTTCTTCTTGTGGGAATGCTGGCCTGGACTCAGACAAGTTCTCAGGGGGCCGCGCCCGCTAAGCCACCGGTGCACCGCGCGGTGACGGGCGAGCCTACGGCTATTATCGAAACCAGTGTGGGAAACATGACTTGCACTTTGTTTCCTGACAAGGCGCCGATTGGGGTGCAGAATTTTATCGGCCTAGCCACGGGGACGAAAGAGTGGAAGAATCCGGTGAGCGGAGCTACAAAGCACGGAGTTCCGCTATACGACGGCACGATTTTTCATCGCGTGATTCCGGGGTTCATGATTCAGGGAGGAGATCCAAAGGGCGATGGGTCGGGCGATCCGGGGTATAAATTTAAGAATGAAGTTTCTTCTGATCTAACGTTCGATAAGCCGGGGCGACTTGCTTATGCGAACGCCGGGGCGGATACGAATGGGTCGCAGTTTTTTATCACTGAGGTGGCCACTCCGCATCTTGACGGGAACTATACGATCTTCGGGCAGTGCGATGAGGCGACGGTTGCGCTGGTGAAGCAAATTGCGCACATGGCGACTGATCCCAGTAATGACCGGCCGTTTCGTCCGGTGAAGATTATTCACATCAAGATCGTTCGAGCTGGAACGGCAGCGAGGTCTGCGACGCCGGCAAAAAAGCCAGCAGCAGCGGCAACCAAGCCGGAGTGACGACACTCATTACTCTTGACTCTTGATAATCGCCTGGCTGCGCCAGGCTGGGCAGCCGAGGGCGGCTGTCCCCACATAAGGCAGGAACAATACTGAAAGGAATTCATGACTCGCCAACCGGGACTTTACGCAACTTTTGAAACCAGTGAAGGCAATATCGTTAGCCGGCTCTTTGAAAAGGAAGCGCCGAAAACTGTAGCCAATTTTGTGGAACTCGCCGAGGGCAAGCGGGAATGGACGCATCCTACGACGCGCAAGAAATCCTCGGATCGCCTTTATGATGGAACGATTTTTCATCGGGTGATTCCGGATTTCATGATTCAGGGCGGCGATCCGCAAGGCAGCGGCATGGGAGGGCCCGGCTATCAGTTTGAAGATGAGACCAAGGGCTCGCCGCATAAGCTCGACAGGCCGGGAATTTTGGCGATGGCAAATTCCGGGCCGAACACGAATGGATCGCAATTTTTTATCACGGTTGCGCCTACGACCTGGCTGACCGGCAAGCACACAATCTTCGGCGAGGTGGTGGAAGGTCAGGACATCGTGAAGAAGATTTCTGAAGTTTCGCGCGGACGGCAGGACAAGCCGAATAAGGATGTAGTGCTGAAAAAAGTTACGATCGAGAAGGTGTGATCGAGATCGCCTGAGTAAGGATCTCCTGGGGAAGGGACTGTGCTAGAGGAGATCCTTCGCTCCGCCTGAAAAGCGGCTACGCTCAGGATGACGCCATCGTTTGGTCGTTCATTGACTTGCCCAACTCAGGCACGTAGCATTCTTCTCGAATGATTGGGCAAACTATCTCCCACTATCACCTGGTTGAAAAGCTGGGCGGTGGTGGCATGGGCGTGGTTTATAAGGCAGAAGACCTGAAGCTGCGGCGCTTTGTGGCGCTGAAATTTCTGCCTGATGAAGTTGCGAAAGATCCACAATCGCTGGCCCGCTTCCAACGCGAGGCGCAGGCGGCATCCGCGTTAAATCATCCCAACATCTGCACGATTTACGAAATTGACGAATACGCCGGCCAGGCTTTCATTGCCATGGAGTTCCTGGACGGGCGCACGCTGAAGCACGCCATTGGTTCCAGACCGATGGACAATGACACTCTGCTAAACCTGGCGATTGAGATTGCCGACGCGCTGGACGCGGCCCACGCCGAAGGCATTGTGCACCGCGACATAAAGCCGGCGAACGTTTTCGTGACTAAGCGCGGTCACGCCAAGATTCTCGACTTTGGTCTGGCGAAAGTAGGTGCGGGACGCGGGGGACAAAAGAGTCTGGTTGACAATGCACAAACGTTAGATGAGGCCCACCTGACCAGCCCGGGAACGATGTTGGGGACGGTTGCCTACATGTCGCCGGAACAAGTGCGCGGGCGAGAGCTGGATGCGCGCAGTGATCTGTTTTCGTTTGGCGCCGTGCTTTATGAAATGGCTACGGGTGATGTTCCTTTTCACGGGGAGAGTTCGGCGGTGATTTGCGAAGCTATTATGAATCGCGCGCCGGTGCCCGCGGTGCGGCTGAATCATGAAGTGCCTGCGCGGCTGGAAGAAATCATCAACAAGGCGCTGGAGAAAGATGCGGGGTTGCGTTATCAGCACGCGTCAGAGATCCGCAGTGATTTGCAGAGATTGAAGCGGGACACGGATTCGGGCCGCAGTCAGTTGCCGATGGATTCGGGAAGCTTTGCGGGAGAGGCGGCGGCAACCTCGGCAAGCTCGGGACAGCGCAGTGCAGCGGCACAGAGCGGTGCGGTGGCGGTCTCGGCGCCCAAGCGGCCTTACGGAAAAATTGCGCTGGCCGCGGGAGCGGTTGCGGTGATCGTGTTGGCTTTCGTCTTATGGCAAACGCGGCATCAAACGGCGCCTGCAGCGGGATTGGCCGGGCCACGGACTCTGGCTGTGCTTCCCTTGCAAAATTTGGGATCCGACAAAGATCTTGATTTTCTCCGGCTTGCGCTGGCGGACGAAATTGCGACATCGCTCAGTTATGTGCGCGATCTGACCATCCGTCCGTTTGCCACAACCAGCAAGTACGATTCACCCACGGTCGATTTGCAGGAGGCTGGTAAGGCGATGCACGTGACCGATGTGGTCACCGGACATTTTCTGAAGGAAGGTTCGCAGCTGCAGATCACGCTGGAAGCGATTGATGTAGCGAATAATCGAACGGTCTGGCGTGACACGATGACTGTGGCTGCTCCGGATATGATCGCGATGCGCGGGCAGATTACGGCCAAGGTCCGGCAGGGACTGGTCCCGGCGCTGGGTGCGGGAACGGATTCCGCGCAAGGGGAGACGCGGCCTAAGAACGAGGAGGCCTACGATTTATACCTGCGCAGCATCGCATTGCCGCACGACCCTGCCCCCAATAAAGATGCCATCGCGATGTTGGAACGAGCCGTGGGACTTGACCCCAGCTATGCTCCTGCGTGGGGAGCGCTGGCGCTGCGCTACCACTACGACTCGGCATACTCGAACGGTGGGGACGCGGCATTTCAACGATCCAACAGCGCGTTTGAACGGGCGCTGGGGCTGGATCCGAATCTGGTGAGCGCAGCGGGGCAGCTCATTACCAATCGAGTGGAGCGAGGAGACATCGTCAGCGCCTACAAGGAAGCAAAAGAGCTGGTGGCGCGGCATCCGGAGAACGCCAACGCGCACTTTGCGCTGGCGTACGTGCTGCGTTACGGCGGAGCAATGGAGGAATCGGCGCACGAATGCGACACGGCGCAGGCGCTGGACCCAGGAAACTATACCTTCCGTTCGTGCGTGTTCACCTTCGACCAATTGGGCAACTATGCGCGCGCGGTGGAGTTTCTTAAATTGGATTCGGGGTCGGTATATTCCGATAGCAACCTGATGGCTCACTATCTCCGGGATGGAAATGTGGCGCAGGCGAAAGAGCTCGCGGTAAGGGTGAAAAACCAGCAGATGATTGACTGTCTGAATGGCACGCTGCAGGCGAGCGAGCTCGACCAACAGGCGGCTGCCGCGATTATCGCCGACCCTGATCCTGAACCGCGTTATGTGATTGCGGGAGACTTCGCTTACTGCGGGAAAAAGGGCGTTGCCTTGGAGATGATCAAGAGCGCGATTGACGCTCATTTTTGCGCGTATTCGGGATTGCAGAATGACTCCGTGTGGGCCAAGTTGAGAGGGACGCCGGAGTTTGAGGAGCTGGTCTCGGAGGCGAAGAAGTGCCGGGATGATTTTTTGGCGGAGAGAGCCAAGTAAGGCGAGACGCGAAATCAGGCTCGGGAAGGGCACGACTTCAGTCGTGCCATCCAGCGTTGAAAATGGACGCGCTTCAGCGCCCGAGGTAAGCTTTTGACGTGCGCGGCATGGTTTTCCGAAACTTTTTGGCTGCCGCCTCGTTCTTCGCTGGCGACAGCGGTACGATTTCAGCCAGAGGCTTGCCGAAGCGAATCACGCGAATCGACCGGCGCGTCTTGCGGCACGACTGAAAGTCGTGCCCTTCCCGGTTATGATATCTCGGGGTTACACCCCAATCACGCTGCATAACTCCTTCACTGAGGCTGCGCTCTTCTCCAGGGCGGCTTGCTCCTCTGGCGTCAGCTTGATTTCGATGATCTGTTCGATTCCCCTGGCGCCAAGCTTTACCGGTACGCCTACGAAGAGGCCGTGGATGCCGTATTCACCTTGCAAGAAGGCGGCGCAGGGGAGGATTTTCTTTTTGTCTTTCAGGATGGCTTCGACCATTTCTGTTGCGGCGGCGGATGGGGCATAGTAGGCGCTGCCAGTTTTCAGGTACTTGACGATCTCGGCGCCGCCATCGCGGGTGCGCTGGACGATCGCGTCGAGTTTCGATTTCTCGATCAACTCCGTGATCGGAATTCCGGCCACCGTCGAGTAGCGTGGCAGAGGAACCATGGTGTCTCCATGGCCGCCGAGAACAAACGCGGTGACGTTCTCTACGCTGACTTTTAATTCTTCGGCGATGAAGGTGCGGAAGCGGGCGGAGTCGAGCACGCCGGCCATGCCGATGACGCGCTCGCGGGGAAAGCCGCATAGCTTAAAGGCAGACTGAGCCATGGCATCGAGCGGGTTCGATACCACGATAATGATGGAATCCGGCGAATGTTTAATGACCTCGCCGACCACCGACTTCATGATTCCGTGGTTGGTGTTGAGAAGGTCGTCGCGGCTCATGCCGGGTTTGCGCGGAATGCCGGCGGTGATGACAACAATGTCGGAATTGACCGTGTCTTTGTAATCGTTGGTGCCGATGATGTAGGAGTCGCGCTTCTCGATGGGCATGGCTTCGAGCAGATCCAGGCCCTTGCCTTGCGGGACGCCTTCGATGATGTCGATGAGAACAACGTCGGCTAGTTCTTTTGAGGCGATCCAGTGGGCGGCGGTGGCGCCTACGTTTCCGGAACCTACGATCGTTACTTTCTTGCGCATGGATGAGTCCTTTCTAAAGAATCTTTAAATCTTTAACACGGAGGACACGGGGTCACACAGGGTAGGGCTTGGGTGGGAATGAACGACTTACCCTGTGCTCCTCTGTGTTCCCTGTGGTTAATTTTGCTATACAAGCACAGCCGCTCCCATGTTCTCGATGATGCTGTCGGCGAACTGGCTGGTCTTTACTTTGGTCGCGCCTTCCATGAGGCGTTCGAAATCGTAGGTGACTTTTTTCTGGAGGATAGTCTGTTCGATGCCGCGCTCGATGAGATTGGCGGCTTCATTCCATCCCAGGAAACGAAACATCATTACGCCGGAGAGAATGACGGAGCCGGGATTGATGATATCTTTATCGGCATATTTTGGGGCGGTGCCGTGAGTGGCTTCGAAGATGGCATAGCCATCGCCGATGTTGGCGCCCGGAGCGATTCCGAGGCCGCCAACCTGGGCGGCGCAGGCGTCAGAAATGTAGTCGCCGTTGAGGTTCGGGCAAGCGAGGACTGAATATTCATCGGCGCGCGTGACCACCTGCTGGAAGATGGAATCGGCGATGCGATCGTTGATCATGATTTTTTTCTTCCACTGGCCTTTGCCATGCGTGGCGTAGATCTGGTCGAGGACTTCCTTTACTTCCTGTTCAACGGCATTGCGAAAGGCTGGCGGGGCGAATTCCATTCCGGGCTCAACCAGCTCCGCATTCTGAGCAACCGTGAGATTCGGATTCTTATCTTTGTTGTCGAGGATCCAGCTCTCGCGTTCGGTGACTACCTGGTTGCGAAATTCCTCGGTGGCCAGTTCGTATCCCCACTTGCGGAAGGCGCCTTCGGTGAATTTCTGAATGTTGCCTTTATGTACGAGAGTCACGCTCTTGCGGCCGGCTTCGAGGGCGTGGAGGATTGCCATGCGGACAAGGCGTTTGGTTCCGGTCACAGAAATTGGCTTGATGCCGACGCCAGAATCGAGGCGGATTTGTTTCTTGCCACTCTTCAGCATGTCCTTGTTGATGAATTCGATCAGGCGAGCACACTCGGCAGTTCCCTGCTCCCACTCGATGCCGGCGTAAACATCTTCGGTGTTTTCGCGGTAGATGACGACATCCATGCGTTCCGGATTTTTTACCGGCGAAGGCACGCCCTTGTAATACTTCACCGGGCGTACACAGCAATAGAGATCGAGAATCTGGCGAAGCGCCACGTTGAGCGAGCGAATGCCGCCTCCAACGGGCGTAGTGAGAGGGCCTTTGATGGCGACGCGGAACTCGCGGATGGCGTCAACGGTGTCATCGGGCAGCCAATTATCAAATTTCGCCTTGGCTTTTTCGCCGGCGAAGACTTCATACCAGGCGACGCGGCGCTTGCCGCGATACGCTTTCTCGACTGCAGCATCGAACACGCGTAGGGACGCTTTCCAGATATCGCGTCCGGTCCCGTCGCCTTCGATGAAGGGGACGATGGGATTGTCCGGAACATCGTACATACCGCTCGCATAGCCAATTTTCTTTCCGTCGGACGGCACAGCGATGCCGTTATAAGAGCCTGCCATGATGAGTCTCCCTGTAGAATTTCGCGATACCGATTGTGAAAACCTTTAATTATAGAGAATAGCCTTGGTCTCCGCACGCTGGCCAACTCTTGGGTAGTGGCGCAGTCTGCTGACGCGTTGCGCGGTTAGGCGGGAGATCCCTTCGCGCTGCCGCTCAGGGCAGGCTCTTCGCTACGCCTGAAAAACGGCTCCGCTCAGGATGACAGGCTCGCGGGACGGCTGAAGCCGTGCCCCTTCAAAAGAGATTCAGCCGGATCCACTGCCATTCGCACGTCACCCCTTGTGTGACAGGGATTACCATCGCCGGGTGCCGAAATATTTGCGCACGCCGACCGTCATATAACGCCCCCAGGGACCGTTGTTGCCCAGGTCGGCGATGCCGAGGTAGGTATCGCGCGCGCCGAGGCGGTCGAACAGGAAGTGCTGGGTCACGCGAAACTCGAATCCCTTGTCGATATAGATTCCTACGCCCCACGAATGTTCGATGCCAATGGCGTCTGGCGACCAGGTGTAGAGGGTCTGGGGAATGGTTTTGCCAAAGAGGAATGTCGGGGCGCCAAATAGCATGAAGCGGCGCAACTGACCCCGGCCAAAGGGACGAACCTCGAGCATCCCGGAGAGCATGTAGCGGGCGAACATGCTGCAGGGCGCGTTTACGCCGCCATACTGGCCGGCGTTACCGGCGCAAATGTTTGGGTCGATTTCGTTGTGCGGAGGCGCCAGATCGAATTGCGCCCATCCCCAAAGCATATCGCGGGGAAAAAACATCCGTTCCTGCTGTCCGGAGTCCGACGGTTTGGAGTCCGAAGCAGCGGTTGCGGAGGCCGAACTCTCCGCTTGGCCTAGACTTAAACTAGAAAGCAGTACAGGAACTGCAAGAATCCACACGAATCGTTTCATCCAGCCTCCGAGAATATGCCGCGTTGAAATCCACCATGAGCTCTTCCATCACAATTTCACGCTCTTCACCCACCACCGAATCACAGAGCGCAGGTTTCAGAGAGCGGAACATTGTAACTGTTGCCGGCTGCGATTGGAGAACCGCTCGAAGCGGAGTGTGCTCGGCCCGCGCGGGTTCCTTGGATCCTGGACGTCGCTTCCAGAATTCATATCCAGTGTTCGATTTATTCCATTCATAGAATTGAAACATTTCACGGATCGAGGCAAGGGCGTGCGCTGTCAAGCACCTACGGTTTGGATGGCCGATTGCTCATAACCTCACTGGAAGTTCCCTAAAATCATGCCCCAAGAAGTATCAGTTTCCTATCAGGCTATTAAAAGTAAGGTGTACCGGCTGATTGATACCCTCGTGGTGGGGGATAAATCGGAGGTCGAGGTGCAGGAATCGATCCGCCGTTGGTGGGAACTGATCCATCCTGCCGACCGGCCTATCGCCCAGAAATACCTGCAGCTCGTATTGGACCGTTCGTGTACGGCCCTGGATGCGATTGAAGAGGGGCTGACGGACGCGACGAACCATGAGGCGTCTTGTCGATCGGACTCGGCAAAAGCGTTCAAGCTGGTCGAGAGAGTAGTAAAGCAGAATACGAAGCACACCGTATTAAGCAGCTCCATCTGACAGGCGCCGTAGTAACCTGCGCCAAATCCTTCAGTCTCTTCTCAGGAGACAACTCAGGGGGAGAAGGAATTTACAATTCCCCGGTTGCGTGACGTTGAATTCAGCCCGTATGCTGAGGGACATCTGCCGTAACATACATCCAGCGATGCATTCTGCCCGGCAGATGAAAGGTCTGTTTTCAAACGCTTTGCGGCGTTTGCAATTTCACGCGCTCGCTTTACTCCTCTTCTGTTCTTGTCTTTTGTGCACACCTGCCCGTACGCAAGTTCAGACCTCGGTTGGAGCTCAGCCGGTTCCTGCCGCGGATGCCAAGCTGATTGAAGTGAAAGTAACCGGGAGCAAGCGCTTCACGCACGAAGAAGCTGCGGCGGCGACTGGACTTACCGTGGGTACCACTGTGGACGACGAGACATTCCGCAAAGCCGCCCGGCAACTGGGCGAGACAGGGGCTTTCGACGCGATCTCCTATACTTTTTCCTACTCAGCGGCTGGCACCAAACTGGTGTTCAAGGTGACGGACGCAGAGAAATTCGTGCCGGCTCATTTCGCTGACTTCGTCTGGTTCTCGGATCAGGAGCTGCTGCAGAAACTGCATCAACGTGCTCCCCTGTTCAACGGAGAGCTGCCGGCTACGGGACGGCTGACCGATCAAGTCTCCGACATTTTGCAGGCTATGCTGGTGGAAAATGGCATACCTGGCCACGTCGAGTATCTGCGCACGCCGGGAAAGGACGGGCAACTGGCGGCGATCGACTATAGCGTTTCAAACGTTACGATCCGGATCCGAAACATCGAGTTTACAGGCGCGGGAAAGGACGAGTTGGAACTGCTTCAAGAAGCGGGCAAGAGAATTAGCGGGCGTGATTACTCGCGGGCTTTGTTAGCTTCCTTCACGCAGCATTCGGTCCTGCCGGTGTACCACGATCGGGGTTATTTGAAGGCGACCTGCGCGGCCCCACAGCCGATGGTGATCAAGGCGGTGGTCCCAGAGCAGGGCGATCAAGAGACGGTAACGACAGTGGATGTTGCACTCGCAATTACGCCGGGAATTCAATACAAGCTGAAGGGCTGGACCTGGTCGGGGAACAAAAACATTCCTACCAACGAACTACAGCCGCTGTTGCACGCCAAGACGGGGAAACCTGCGAGCACGGTTCAGCTGGAGGATGATCTGCGCGCGGTGCAGGAGCTGTATGGTTCGCGCGGCTATGTCACTGCGAGCATCAAGGCTGACGCTCAATACAATGACGAGGCGGGCACGGTCGATTATCTGCTGCTGGTGACGGAGGGTTCCGTCTTTCACATGGGTGAGCTGGAATTTCGCGGCATCGACAATGCGCTGACGGCACGGCTGCGGGAAGCATGGAAGATTCGTCCGGGCGAGGTTTACGATACTACTTACCTTAAAGGATTTCTGGTTCAGGCTAGAAAGCTACTGCCGGCCAGCATGGATTGGGAAGTCACCCCTCACGTGACGGCCATGGCTCGGGACAAAACAGTGGATGTGGATTTGCAATATACGGCGAAAGCGCCACGGTAGGCGCTCCACCTTCTGGGTCGAGCAGGGTGGTCCATTCGTGCGCGCCAGATCTCATGGTTAGGAATAAATTGGATAGAAGGCTGGTGAGGATCCAGGGGATGGGGAAGGGTGGTTGTTCGGAAAACCGAAACTTGAAACTCTTTTGTTGAAATTTCCCCGCGACGTGTTACATTGTGTCGCGTTTTGCCCGAGGCCCTCCCCCAATCAGGACCGGGCACAAGTGGGAACCTGCGCCAGCGGGTTCCCATTTTTTTGTGATTGGCTCAAATTCACACTTTCTTTACAAACCATTGTGTTAAATTGTGCATTCTCACTCTCATAAATTTGCGTGCCGGAGGCTAGAGCGTTGGGCAAAGATATGGTTCCCAAGAAGATGTTCTTCACCAAGGGAGTCGGAAAGCACCGTGAGCGGTTAACCTCTTTCGAGTTGGCGTTGCGCGACGCCGGTATAGCTGCCCAAAATCTGGTGCGAGTCTCTTCCATCTTTCCGCCCAATTGCAAAATGCTGGCGCGCAAAGAAGGCGTGAAGTATTTGAGTCCAGGCGAAGTGGTGTTTGCGGTGGTGGCGGAGAATTCTACGCATGAGGCGCACCGGCTGTTGGCCTCGTCGATCGGCGTGGCGATTCCGGCGGATAAGAACACCTACGGATATCTCAGCGAGCACCACTCTTTTGGCGAGACAGAAGACGCGGCTGGGGAATACGCGGAAGAACTCGCGGCGGAAATGCTGGCGACCACGCTCAATGTCGAGTTTGATCCTGACCGGTCCTGGGATGAGAAGAAGCAGATTTACCGGCTGTCGAACAAGATCGTGCGCACGGCGAACGTGACGCAGTCAGCGGTGGGGGATAAGCGGGGGTTGTGGACGACGGTGATTGCGTCGGCGGTGTTGATTTTTGATTAGGGACACTGTCCGCTGCCAAGCTACTAGAGTACTTCTAGGGTAATCGTCCCGGCGCAAGCTTTCTTCCTTATGATCGAAGAAACGCGCCACTTGGCCCCAAGCTAACTGCGGCAAACAAATGGGTTAGCTGTCTCTTGCGACCCTGCGAATGCTCGCAGCATCAAATGACATTATGGTTGCATTTTAGTAACCTTCAGCCCTCCCCATTGTAACCTTTCGTTAACAGCTTTCCCTTATCATGGAATTGTCGGGAATATCTATTTAGACCCTAAGGAGTAGTTTTGGATATCGATACACGCAGAAAAAAGCAACAAGAGTTGATGACCGAATTGATCGAAAGGAAGATCCGGCTGCATGCGCAGCATCTTTACGATCAGCGCGGGCAGGAGGAAGGTCTTGCCCTGCAAGACTGGGTAGAGGCGGAGTCGCGGGTGCTGGAAAACAGCATTCTTGCGCCGCTTTACCGGAAGAGCCGAGGAGAAAACGGCTCATCGAATGAAGAGATCGCGGATTCAAAGAACGCGCAGTTTGCATCAGCCGATTCTTGTAGCTGAGAGGTCGGCGTCAGTTAGACGGACCTACTGGGGCTAAAGCCCTGATTTTGATTCTTTACGCGGCGCTGAAGCGCCGCTCTTCCACGATACTGCGGTCGGGCGGCGTCCCTTCCGCGAGACTGTCGACGGTCAGGAAATCCCCTCTCGCGGATCGATACGGAACGCAGCCCTCAGCAGCTCAGAAGTTATTTCCTTACGGTAGCGTGCTTAGTCTTGGTCGCCTTACTTCCCTTCTTATCCAGGCGTTCCAGCACGGCTGCAACGATCAGCGGCAATCCAACGGTTGCGTCCACAAAGACTTCGCCAAATCTGCCGCCTTCGGCGGGAGGCACGAACTTGCCCCACGAAACCGCCTCGCTGTAAGGACTCCCGGACAATCCGCCCCAATAGACCGGCTCGGGACAAATGCGCAAACCGTAGTGATATCGCTTTAAGGCAACATTCTCGCCGAGCCGGCGATGCCGCAGCTCGCAGAATGGACCGAACTGCTGCGACCAGTTACGCGGCACGCCGCCGCCGATGGTGATGATGCCGAGCTTTTTCTGGCGCAGCAAAGTCGCGGCAAAGTGCTCCAGATCTTCGAATGGATCGAAGCGAATCTTATGTCTACCCGTCGATTCGCGAAGACGGTTATTCAGCGCCGTATCCAGGCCCATCTCGGAGTCGCTGAAGGCCGGCACAAATACGGGGACGCCCATCTCGTGCGCTGATTTCAAAATCCCGCGCTGGTCTTTGCTATCCGGATCTTTCGTCAGATAGGCGCCGATGGCGTGATTCAGTTTATAGGAGCACATCACTTCGTTGTGATCCCAACCTTCGAGCACGGCTGACATCACTTCTTC